>DATDFM010000200.1:0-22639 GCA_036522635.1 Candidatus Udaeobacter sp.
TTCGCTGCTGTGCATCGCCGGGACCACATGAATCTTCACATCGCCAGCTGTTACCTGATCGCCGACGTTGACGGACTCGATCTGGTCCCGCGGCAAGCCGCCCTTTGTTACGAAAATGTCGAGCATCATTACACTGACCAGCTTTGCCTTGCTCAATTTTGCCAAGTCCACCGCATCGCCCAGATGATCGCCGTGCGAATGGGTCACCAGGATATAAGCCGGATGATAGCGAGTCAGATCTTTGTCTTTGGGCGGCGTCGCGGGATTTTTAGTCAGGAATGGGTCAATCAACAGATGCGTTCCGCCGGGTGACACAATCTCGAAGGCCGCGTGCCCGAGCCAGGTAATTGAGATCGGCTTCTTATCGTTAGGCGGCGGCGTTTGCGTTTGCGCAAGTGCCGCTCCGCAAGTGGCGAAAGTGATTAGAAGACAAACCCAGATCCCGAATCGTTTCATTGCAGAACGATCATCCCTCGGCGCGCGTCGACGCGGATTTAATATCGACAACGGGAGTTCCATCGAAGGCTTCAATGGGCCCGACCTTTAACCGCGTGCCTTCAATCGCGCGCACTGTGACGGGATGAAGCCCCAGCGGGTTCGGTCGCGCAGGTGAGCGAGTGTAAAACACGCCGGTAAGCGGACGACTGGCATCGCTGCGTGGATGTCCTTTCAGCACGTCCCGGTTGGCTTGGTGTAACCAGGTGATCACGATCAGTTGGTGCCCCACTTCCATTCCCAGCAATGCTTCGGCGAATTGCGGGTTAATCTCGAGCCAGGCGTCCGGCGCGCCTTCGGATCCCTGCCGCGGCGCATCCTGCCGGCCCGTTACGGTCGATCGAATGAAGCCAATGGGCTCCAAAGTGTAAGAGTTCATCCGGCCAACCTTGTCCACGTTCTCTACGACGCAACTCTGCGTCGACAATGATGTTTATCCCAATTCGAACGTTGCGACGCCGAAGATCTCGGCGACTGGGAGTTGCGGAATCGGACCGAGTACCATGCGTGCGCAGCCGAAGACCTCGCTCATCCGATGGCGCTCGACCAGCGCGAGCGCATCGCGATTGATCTCAGGAACGTCGAGGAAAATTGGCTCGGCTGGTACGCGCGACGCCACAGCGACCAGGAGCGACTCAGCCACATCAGCATTTGCAGCGAAGAGAGGGCCGATCTTGTAACCGGTTCGGCATGGCCGCATCACCACGTAGCCGTTTATCCCTGCGGGATCCACTGCCGCGAGGGCCTGTCCTCCCGGCCGCTGTATCCAATGTCTCAGGAATTTGCTGCGTGGCGCGGGAAAGTGTCGTCGATCGTAGGCATCGAGGCGATCGAAGGGAACAGCGCTCGCTTCGATGACCCCTTTCGGTTGCGGAAGATCCATGCCCCATCCCTCGAAGCGAAGGTCGCGGCAAACAAAACGGAATCCGCCGCGGGCATAGTAGTCCTGCATATTAAACACGCCGTCCAACGCGATCGTCGCGTCGGCGTCAAGGCGTGCCAACAACCGACCCTTGCGCTCATGCCACAGGTGATCGCCAAATCCATGCCCGCGGTATTCGGGACGAATGATAAAGAAACCCATGAAACCGTACTTTTTTTCGTACGCCACAATCGAGCCACCGCCTATCAGCTCGCCGTCGATTTCAGCTGCAACGAAACCCTCCGGGTCGGCGGCCCAAAACGCTTCGACATCATCTAACCCGGGATTCCAACCTTCGAGGGCCGCCCATTCGACCAGCGTGTCGAGCTCGCCGCGGGTCATTCGGCGAATGTTCATGTCGTTAGGCGTCATCACTGGTGTGGTTAGACTGCGGAACTCATTCACCGGCTCCCTCCTGCTGAGCGGCAAACTTCCGGACGTCATCGATGATCTTCATGGAGCAGAAATGAGGACCGCACATTGAGCACCCGCCTATGACGAGCCAGGGAAGATGCGCGAGTGAATCGGCTTATCGTTTTGCGTAAACGTCTGAACCCGAGTGTTGAAATTCTTCAGCTTTTTCGCGAAGCCCCTGCTCGATCGCCGCGGCTTCGTCGATTCCTTTTTCTGCAGCGTAGCGCCTAACGTCTTCCGTGATCCGCATACTGCAGAAATGGGGACCACACATACTGCAGAAATGAGCCGATTTGGCGCCTTCGGCAGGGAGAGTTTCGTCGTGGAAATCGCGTGCGGTCTCGGGATCCAGCGAAAGATTGAATTGGTCTTCCCAGCGAAATTCGAACCGCGCTTTGCTAATGGCGTTATCGCGGTATTGCGCGCCGGGATGGCCTTTGGCGAGATCGGCTGCGTGCGCAGCGATCTTGTACGCGATCACGCCATCTTTGACGTCCTTCTTGTTAGGCAAACCGAGATGTTCTTTTGGCGTGACATAGCAAAGCATCGCCGTGCCGTACCAACCAATCATTGCCGCACCGATGGCGCTGGTGATGTGATCGTAGCCCGGGGCGATGTCAGTAGTTAGCGGCCCGAGAGTGTAGAATGGCGCTTCGTCGCACCACTCGAGTTGCTTCTCCATATTCTCCTTGATCATGTGCATGGGAATGTGACCGGGCCCTTCGTTCATCACCTGCACCTGTTGCGCCCAAGCCCTGTTCGTCAGTTCGCCTTGCGTATAAAGTTCGGCGAACTGCGCTTCATCGTTCGCGTCTGCGATCGAGCCAGGCCGCAGACCATCGCCAATGGAAAAGCTAATGTCGTACGCAGCCATGATCTCGCAGATTTCATCCCAATGGGTGTAGAGAAAACTTTCCTGATGATGTGCAAGACACCACTTCGCCATGATGGAACCGCCACGTGAAACGATTCCAGTGGCACGCCGCGCGGTCAGCGGAATGTAGCGCAAAAGGACGCCCGCATGGACCGTAAAATAATCCACACCTTGCTCAGCCTGTTCAATTAACGTGTCGCGATAGATTTCCCATGTTAGCTCTTCGGCGCGACCGCCGACTTTCTCCAACGCCTGATAAATCGGTACCGTTCCGATTGGCACCGGACTGTTCCGGATGATCCATTCGCGTGTGGCGTGAATGTTTTTCCCAGTGCTCAGATCCATGACTGTGTCGGCGCCCCACTTGGTCGCCCAACGCATTTTCTCGACTTCTTCTTCGATCGATGACGCCACCGCGCTGTTGCCAATGTTCGCGTTGATCTTTACCAGGAAATTACGGCCGATGATCATCGGCTCGCATTCGGGATGATTGATGTTTGCGGGAATAATGGCGCGACCGCGCGCGACTTCAGCCCGGACAAACTCTGGTGTGATCGGATTTGCGATTCCCGATTTGCGATTTGCGATTGGTTCCGAACCGGCATGGCGGAAATGTAGATCGTTGCGCGCGATCTCTTCTGTAGCGCCATTCTCTGAGTGTCGCTCTTCTCCATTTTGGCGGTGAGACACCGCGGCTGCAGATTCGCGACCGAGATTTTCCCGAATCGCGATGAACTCCATCTCGGGCGTGATAATGCCGCGCCTGGCGTACGCGAGTTGCGTGACCGCCAAGCCTGCGCGCGCATGCAACGGCTTTCGCCGGGCGAATCTTGAATCTCCGTTGTGCGCGTTTGCACTCGCGCGATGAACCTCGGATAAGTAGCCGTCATCGCTCGGCGATACGACTCGTCCGCCGATTTCTTCAACGTCTCCACGTTCGCGAATCCATTTTGCGCGCACGGCCGGAAGTCCTTGTGTCACGTCTCCAGGAAAGTCCGGATCACCCCATGGCCCGCTCGTGTCGTATACACGCACCGGCTCATTGATTTCGATATCACCGTTCACAGACTTAGTTGGTGCCAGGGAGATTTCGCGGAACGGAACGCGAATACCGGGATGCAGCTTGCCCGAAACGTAAATCCTTCGCGAATGTGGCAGCGGCTTTTCGACAGAATTTTCGGCGTAGTTTGTACTCATACATTGCAGGGCAGGCGTTCCACCTGCGAGATTTCAATAATTGGGAAGCGGGGCGCTTGCCCTGCAACCGGTCCATATTCTCCCACCCATTCGTATCGATCCGTGTCCATTCGTCGTAGCACAGCCACGCGCGGAAATCGGATAGCTGAAATCACCAGTCCTGCATCGGACCCTCGCTCCCTTCGACGGCATTACCCGCATCAGGTTCAAGGGGTCGTCCAGTCGGACCTCTCAGCCATGGCGGCTCCCCCGCTGTTTGCTTGCTCAGAATAGAACTCCCCCGAACGAAGTCAACGACGAGCAAAATTACAGCCCGTCAGTTCCGGACCGCTACAAATGGACAACGCTTTTTGATTTGGCGCTCGAAAGCTTCAGAACCACCCAAATCGCTCGGGCTACTATTCGGCTCCTGTCGGTTTTACGTTCGTGTGAAAAATGGCCATCCATTTTCCATTCTCCTGTTTCCACACGCTCCCGGCATTGTAGGTACCTGACATATCCTTCCCTTGGTAACTGCCTTCGATCTTCACCTTGTACGTAGCGACGACGACATCTTTTTCATCGGAGAACATGTCATAATCGCTGATCTCGAACGACTTCAGATCCCACTTTTTCATGTCGTCCAATTCGCTCTGCATATTGGCAATGCCCTGGTCGTAGACGCCGCGAAAATCCTTGTCGACGATGGTCTTAAAGGCCGCTTCGTTCTTGTCTTTGAAGGCCTGCCACGCCGCTTTTTCCTTTGCTTCCATCGCAGTCTTGTCAGGTGCAGCATTTGAAACGCAGATTGTGGCGAGCAGGACTGTCAACAAGTAGATGATTTGCTTTTGCATGAGTCCTTTCGGTTGGAATTTGAACAGAAAGCAGTTTGGTGCATTCACGCAGATCGTCAAGACGATGCGCGCCTCGTACAAATGAATGTCAACTGCGTCGAGGAGCCGTTTTCACGGAATAATAGGAGCGGATTCCAGAGACGATCTTTTTGCTGGAGTCGACGTTTGCGGCTGCGAGAGAAAGGCAGATCTACCAACGAGCTCAAGTAAGCTCGCATCAGCTTCTTTCACATTGGCTCCAGCTTCTTTCATATTCGCTGCGGCTTTCACATTCCCTGCTGCTTCTTTCAGATTTCCTTCTGCATTCTTCGCATTTTGTTCCTGAGTAACAGGCTCAACCGGCGCCGATTTGGTCTGACGACGATAATCGGCAACCAGCATGGGTGGCTGTTTCCTAACCGGCAGTGCCTGGTAACTTTCAATTCCTACCCCAATTGCGCCCGCAAATTTCGCCCGCCAATCTTTGTTCGAGATCAATTTGCTTTCACCGCGCTCCGTCAGAAACCCGCCTTCAATCAGCACTGCGGGCACTTTCGTCAGACGCAATACCGCGAACCGGGCGCGTTTGATGCCACGGTCGTATTCAGGCAACTGACCAAGAAGCGAGTGATAAATGCACGCCGAAAGAGCCATACTTTGGGCATCCACCGAACTGCCGGGCTGCATGTTGAATGAGTTCGCATTCACGTTCCCGTCAGATGTTGACGGCGCGCCGCGCGGTGTGAACGAAAAAATTTCGAATCCCGTAGCGTTGGGATCATCATTCGTGGCGTTGAAGTGAATGCTGACGAAAATCGAATTGCGCGCGGAATTGGCAATTTTCGCTCGGACTTCCAACGGCACAAAATAATCGCCTTCGCGGGTCATGATCACCCGGAATCCTTTGGCCTGCAGAATCGGGCGGAGCTTTCGCGCCACATCCAGGGCAAAATCTTTTTCCGGACCGTATCGGCTCACCTGCCCCTTGTCATGCCCGCCGTGTCCGGGATCCAGAACGACTGTCTGAACCTTCCCGACGTTTGGAACGCGGTGTGGCCGAACGAGCGGCTCAATGGTCTTAGCTACGTCGGTTCGCGACACCAGAGATTTTCCGTCATATTCAACCAGTGGAAAGCACAACCAACTCCGAGCGCCGTTGATCATCGCTTCACGGCTGCCACTGACGAATTCCAGGGGATGATTGGCCGTCTCCGACTGTATCTTCGCTCCGGACGGAACGACTTCTGCCGGCAAACCGTAAAATTTCGAAATGTTGTCAACACTAAGGTAATCGTGTCCGTTTATTTTTACGACCTGCCAATCGACGGCAATCGCGATTGAGGATGGAAGCGCCAACGAAGCGAAGACAAACGCGAGAACCGACCAACGCTTCACCAGGAGGGGCATGCCGGCGCTATGGTATCAAAAACCGTATCAATCTCAAGGAGTCAGAGCTCCCCCCAGCGCTCATCCACATTCAGCGGCTGCCCAATCCGTCGCTCCTTGTGGTGCGTTCAAAGTCTCAATTGACTTAGCGCTTTTTCGCGCTAAACACCGGAAATGTTTTTTTCCGTTCGACGTTCCCTCGGCGGTCTAATCGCATTGGTTGCTGCGTTGGTTCTGACACCGCTTGTAACGGACGCAGCACCGCAAGCTAAAAAATTTCCGAAATGTTGCGTGTGGCGCATCACGAATGCCAAGGCGCCATTCTATCTCGTCGGCTCAATTCACGCGCTGAGCAAAAAGGATTATCCGCTTCCAAAGCCTTACGACATCGCCCTGAAAAGCAGCACCCGTTTCGTGTTCGAATTCGATCCGACCCGGCACGAGGAATTTCAAAAAAAGTTCGAGGCGGCGGCGAAGTATCCGGCGGGACAAGACATTCGGTCAAAGATCAGTCCGGAGCTGTTAGGATGGCTCCGCAAGAACATGTTTACGATGGTGCCCGACACTCGCCATGGAAGTGGTGAGCGGTTCGTGAGTTTCGACAGCCAGCTTCGTTACAAGCCCTGGTGGATCGCCCAGCATCTGGCCGCACCGGCATCATACAGCAAAGCATCCGCCACGCATGGTTTGGATAATTATTTTGTGGACCACGCCATGGACTCGGGAAAAGAGATCGGCGGACTAGAGTCGGTTAACGAACATGTAGCCGTGATGGGTGGGTTATCCGATCGAGACGGCGAGTTCCTCCTGCAGGACGCGCTTACTCAACCCGACAACAGCGATAAGGAATCCGGGAGGATGTACAAGGCGTGGCGGAAAGGCGACACGAGCGCATTATGGGCAGGCGACGCACCGCTCCGATCAAAAGCGCCAAGGATTGCAGCGCGTTTCGTCGATGATCGCAATGTGAAATGGGTCCCCCGAATTGAGGCAGAATTGAAAACCGGCAAGCCAACCGCAGTTGTCGCAGGCGCGCTTCATTTCTCCGGACCCAACAGCGTGATCGCGCTGTTGCAAAAGCACGGATACTTAATCGAGCAGTTGTAGCACTGGCTGGAGGTAAAGTACGCGCAGACGCGTGCGCTCCGCCAAACATTCGCATCGCCGCTTCAACGCAGGCGCGTTTGAGGAGTCTAATCGAGTTACCCACGCCGTTTCTAAAATCATGAAGTCATTTATCACGATCATCACTTCGGTTGTTTGTTCGCTTGCCGCGTTTGCTGTGCCCCACGGACAAGCATCCCAAAATCCGACGCCGCTCGATCCCAGCAACAGGGATTCATCAGTAAAACCTGGCGACGATTTCTTCCTGTTTGCCAATGGCAACTGGATTAAGAAGACCGAAATCCCGCCGGAATATTCCCGATGGGGCGCGTTCAACCAGTTGATCGAGCGCAATAACGACGCGCTGCACACCATTGCTGAAAAGGCCTCCCAAACATCGGTTGATCCGAAGCTCGCACCGGAGACACAAAAAGTCGGTGATTACTACGCGAGCGGGATGGACGAAAATGCAGTCGAAACCGCGCGCACAAAACCGCTGACAGAAGAGTTGCAGAAAATCGACGCGATCAAAAATCCACAGGATGTGCTGAAGGAAATCGCGCGCCTCCACAGCCTGGGCATCAACGCATTCTTCAATTTTGGGTCGGGGCAGGACGCGAGAGACAGCAACCACGATATCGCCCAGGCAGTGCAGGGCGGACTCGGCATGCCGGATCGGGATTACTACACAAAGCAGGACGCCGATATGAAAGAAAAGCGCGAGAAGTACGTCGCGCACGTGACAAGGATGCTGACCTTGTTAGGCCAGACACCTGAGAAGGCGGCCGAAGAGGCAAAGAAGATCATGGCGCTGGAAACGAAACTGGCAGAAGCATCGCGCACACGCGTGCAGCTACGCGACCCAATCAAAAACTACAACAAGATGCCGGTGAAACAGCTGCAGGACCTTACGCCGGACTGGAATTGGAGCGATTACTTCAAATCGATCAACCTGCTTGAGCCTGCCGACGTCAACGTGCATCAGCCCGAGTTTTTCAAGGCGTTGAATAATCTGTTCAAGGCGACATCGCTGGATGATTGGAAGGCATACCTCCGCTGGAATCTGATCAGTGCGACCGCGCCGTATCTTTCCAAAGATTTCGTCGAAGAAGATTTCGATTTTAACGAGCGCGTTCTCCGCGGCACGCAGCAGAACAAGCCGCGTTGGAAACGCGTGGTGATTTCAGAGGACGGCGACATCGGCGATGCCCTTGGCAAACTGTACGTCGGCTTTAATTTTCCACCCGAGGCAAAAGAACGCGCGCTGGAACTCGTGAACAATTTGAAGGAGGCGCTGGCGGACCGAATCAAAACGCTCGATTGGATGGACGAGCCGACCAAAAAGGAAGCGCTCAAGAAACTCGCCGCCATGAATGTCAAAATCGGGTATCCCGATAAATGGCTTGATTACTCGCTGCTACAAATCGATCGCGGGCCATTCGTCATGAACACGCTGCGCGCCGAGAAGTTTGCCGCCGATCGCGACCTGGAAAAGATCGGCAAACCAGTCGATCGCACAGACTGGGGAATGACCCCGCCGACTGTGAACGCCTATTATCAGCCGACCATGAATGAAATCGTGTTCCCGGCCGGGATTTTGCAGCCGCCGTTTTTCTACGCGAGTGCGGATGACGCGGTGAACTATGGAGCAATCGGCGCTGTGATCGGCCATGAAATGACACACGGGTTCGATGATCAGGGACGGCAGTTCGATGCTGCCGGCAACCTGCGCGACTGGTGGTCTAAGAAATCCGCGGACGAATACAACAAACGCCGCAAAGCGGTTGTCGATCAATATTCGGCCTACCAGCCGCTGCCGGGCCAGCATGTGAATGGCGAACTCACGCAAGGCGAAAACATTGCGGACATCGGTGGATTAAAGCTTGCTTATGCTGCGTTTCAGAAGGCGCTCGACAAACATCCCGAAGACCGCAACAAGAAAATCGATGGCCTTACACCGGAACAACGCTTCTTCCTGTCGTTCGCCGATATCTGGCGGTCAAAGATTCGCGATGAAGATCAAAAGCTACGGCTTACGACCGATCCACATTCGCCGGCACAGTTTCGAGTAAACGGACCGCTCGCAAACATGCCGGAATTTCAAAAAGCGTTCAATGTTCCCGATGGTTCGGCGATGGTTCGGCCTGCCGACAAACGCGTCAATATTTGGTAAGAATAGCGCATCCGTCCCGGTTGCCATTCTGGCAAGCCAGAGGCTCGCCCTACTTTATCTTACCGCCCCAGCTCAGGATTTTTGCTTTTGTGCCGGCGGCCTCGGCTTCCTGGATGTTGCCGGCGCGATTGTAAAATAGTGAAAGACTTGTCCATCCAATCTGGTCGTTAGGTCGCAATTCTACCGCTCTTTTACCAGCTTCGATGGCTTCCTCGAATCGCCCGAGCTTCATCAGAGCCATCCCAAGCGCGTGCCAGCCATCAAAAAAATCGGCATCAAGCTGCACGCACCGGCGATATTTTTCGACCGCCTTATCCAAGTCGCCGACGGCAACGTCGCCACTGGCATCATCAAAAATCTCGTCAATAGTTTGGTCTGTCATATCGAGCGAAGCGCTGCAACGAAATGCGAAGCATCAGGCCAGGCTTTCAAACATTTCGGGACTATCCGGGCGCTTTGGGGTTAAGAAAATAAAATTAAAACCTGAGATTCTTCGCTTCGCTCAGAATGACACTGAGAACGTACTTCGTCTTACTGGTATCAATTCCTAGTCATCCCTTTCTGTATTCCAAGCCTGCGACCTGTTGCCGGTCGCGCAACCATTCCGCCAGAACAATGCGCTCCTTGCTCTCAAGAAGTCTCTTCTCGAACGCTGCCTTCTTCTCCACACCAATTGCGTCTCCGAGAGGCTCTCGTTTTTCCAAAATCGCTATGAGTCCGTCCGTATCGGAAGGCAGAAAGTCGGTAACATCGCCGGGATTCAGTAATGCAATGGCGTTCTTAACCGTGAGAAGCTCAGGCGACTCTTTTTTCTTCTCGTTGCCTTCGGACTTTTCCGATTCCTCATCGATCAAGGAAAACACCGGGAGCTTCTCAGATTTCATCCCAGCTTTCTGGATAACTGCATCGAATGGTTGGCCGGATTTTTTTGCTTCGCGAAGTTGCTGCACCAGTTCCGAGCTTCTTGTCGACATTAACTCGCGCGCACGCGTCTTCTTGAGCGCTTCTACGACTTTTGGTTTGGCTTCTTCGAGCGTGAGCGGCCGGCTCTCCGTTTTCCCAGTCAAATGTAGGATGTAAAATCCATCCGCCACTTGAATGGCATCGCTGTGCGGCTCCTGTTCCGACAGCTTGAAAGCGGCGGCGGCAAGCTGGGGATCGCTTTTCAACTGCGGATCAGGCTCAGCCGCAGTGAATTCGCCGGTCTCGTGCACCGGTAATTGAAATTTCGCTGCCGCCTGCTTGAAATCCGCGCCTTTTTCCAGAAGCGCCTGAGTGAAGTCGGTCGCGCGATCGGCCAATTTTTGTAACGCCTCGATTCGTTGCTTACCCTCCAGCTTTTTCTCCGGCTCGTTCAATGTCAGTTGAACAAACTCGACCTTGCGTTTCTCGCCGGTCGTAAGCTCGGCCTTGTGCGCATCGTAATACTTCTGCACATCTTCATCGCTAATCTTGATGTCTTTATCGAAATCGGTGGAATGGAATCGAATCACACTGACATAGAGTTTGTCGTAGCCGCGTTGAAAATTTTCATCCAACTCGCTTTTGGGAAGCGAAACGCCGGCCGCTAGGATCTTTTGGATTTCATTCAGTGAAATTTGATCGCGAACGAGTTGTTCGATGTGGTCCTCACTTAGACCAAGCGGCGCCAGCCCGTTTTGGGCAAATTCATTAAACTTATTGATATCGAAGCCTGAATTCCCCTGGAAGGCTGGCAGTTTCCGTACTACATCTGCAACTTCCGAAGCACTCGGCCGTATTCCCAACCGTTCCGCTTCGTGCCGCAGGACGAGCAGATTAGCGATGACATCGTCCTGCGTCCGCGCGCTCATCATCAAGGTCTGCAAAAAATCAGACATCCCGAGTGCCTGCGCCAGACTAAGGATCCGATTCAATTGCTGCGCTTCCAACATCGAGACATTGCGGTCATAGATGCGAGCAAAGTGATCCCTGCCGATCGCACCGTAATCCGGCCGTTGCACGAAATAAAAGACGAAAGGAATTGCAAGGATCGCAATCACGATCATGAGCCAGTCCCGGTGTTTGCGGAGTAACTTCATCATAAGCGAAGAAGATTAGCGGCGGCGACTGCCGACCGCAAATCTGTAGCCCCCCGACCCTGCCGGCGGCGTCTTCAGTAGAACTGAATTTGCAGGCTGCCCTTCGCAGAGCGAACCAGCTACAGGGTGCTTGCCGTTTCCTGGATGATCTCCCACCCTCTGCGCAGATGCTCTTCCGTGGTGAGTACGTTGCCAAGCCCGATTCTCATGACCGTGCGGCCGCACAATTTTGTCTGCGTCAGATACGCACGGCCCGAAGCGTTAATTCGCTCAACGATGTCGCTGTTGATTTTGTCCACTTCTATTTCGTTAACTCTTTGGCCCTGGCAGGGCGCGACCGCGGGGCGCGCCGGCGAAGATGGACGGCTTCCCGCGGTGGCGGTATCCCTGCCAACAAATCTAAAACAGACTACGCCCATGCTGGGCTGCGCGGATAACTCAAAGCGATCGTCTTTTTTGATCCATTGGACCAGCCGGTTCGCCAGGCGAATCTGGTCCCGCAGGCGCGCAACGATTCCTGCTCGGCCTAACGAGCGCCATATCACCCAGGCCTTGAGCGCGCGGAACCTGCGGCCAAGCTGGATACCGTAGTCCATATAGTTTTTCTCCGCTTCGACGGTGTCGCCACGCAAGTATTCCGGCACAAGGCTGAACACACGGCGCAATCGCTCGAGATCGCGTACGTACAGCACGCTGAAATCCAGAGGTACAAACAGTGTTTTGTGCGGATTAATAACGATCGAATCCGCCAACTCCCACGCTTCTCTCATCCATTCGTACTCCGGCAGCATCGTGAACCCGCCACCATAAGCGGCGTCGATGTGCAGCCATATCTTTGCTTCGCGACAAAGGTTGCCGATATCGCGAACGGGGTCGACGCTCGCAGTCGATGTGGTGCCGACCGTGGCAACGACCGCAAGTGGCTGAAGATCATTCTGTCGATCTTCTATGATCTTTTGGCCTAACGAGTTCACCTCCATTCGGAAATGATCGTCGCTCTGGATGCGGACCACGTTTTCCTCGCCCAAGCCAAGGGCGATAGCCGCTTTCTCGGCCGAGCTGTGTGCCTGGTCAGAGGTGTAAATGCGAAGGCGCGGCAGATTACGACCGGTTAGTCCAACTTTTCTCGTCGCTGGCGCAGCTTCTTCGCGGGCCACCGCAAGCGCGTGCATGATCCCGACCGACGCCGTGTCGTACACCACGCCTTCAAATTGTTGAGACAAGCCAACCCATTGCCGCAACCAATCGACGACAACAGTTTCAAGCTCGGTGGCAGCGGGACACGTGCGCCACGTCATCGCGTTCACGTTCAGCGGCGCGGTAACAATTTCCGCCAGAATTCCCGGTGCGGTGCTAGTCCAGCCGAAGTAGCCGAGAAACATGGGGTGACTCCAGTGCACCATGCCCGGGATGATGACGTGGTCGACGTCGCCGAGAATCTTCTTAAACGATTCACCGTCCTCTGGCGCGCTTTCGGGGAGCTGCTTGCGAATGGTACCGGGCTTGTCGTTAGGCGCAACACGCAGGTGTTCAATATGTTCGCGGAAATCGGCAATCCAGTCAGCAAGTTCATGAAGTTGTTTCCGGAATTCCTCCGGTGGCGTGTCACCGATTTGGCTCAATTGAGTTGGCGACGATGGCTGCTGCCGATATTGCATGATACTTCCTCTCATTAACACCCCGCTTTAGCGGGTGGCAAGGGCACAGGCTAACACTTCGAACCCCTTCAGCGGTTTCAATGAGGCAAACCGCTGAAGCGGTTCAGGACATTACTACAGCCACGCACACCCGGCTGAACCCGGGTGTTTAATGAGATGAGAGCGAAGTTACCGCAGACAGGATCGTCTGCGTCACGCTGCTCAAAACGCAAAACCAAAACTGAAGTGGAACGCGCCAAAATCTTCGAACTCATGCGGATCTGGATTCACACCGTAATCCAGACGAATTGGGCCAACCGGCAGCTTGTATCGCAGACCGGCGCCGATCGCGTAGCGCATATCGCTCAGTCCAATGTCCTCGGAGGTGGGTAAGAGGTTGCCGGCGTCAGTAAATACGGCGCCCTGCAGTTCGCCAAAAATTGGGAATGTGTATTCAACATTAAAGACAGTAAAAAATTCACCGCCGACAGGATGCCCATGATTATCATGCGGCCCGAGATCGCGTTCTGCGAAGCTGCGCACGGTTGTGGCACCACCATTGAAGAAACGTTCGTCGATTGGAATCGCAGTTGCTTCGTCGGCGCCACTGTTAGTCAGCGAATGGATAATGCCGCCGCGAGCACCAAACGCGATTGAAGATTGCCGGAAGAAACGCTGTAAAGGAGTGCCGGGAGTTTGATCTTCAACGACACCTGGCGTGAGCGGTTTGGGTCCAAACGGAAGATAGTAACCGAGCCGCATCGTGCCGCGGACAAACTCGATATCACTTCCCAAAGCGGTCGAAGCGACGTCAAATGTGTTACCGATGAGAAAGCCGCGCGGGTTCACATATGGACTCTCACGTAGATCAAGGGTGTTAGTGAACCCAATCGTGTCTACCTGATACTCCTTTGGCCCGAGAAGATAACTCGGTCTTATCTCCGAGTGGGTGATATCCACATGACGGGCCGAAAAAGTCAGCGAAGCCTCGTCGTATTTCGTAATCTTACGGCTGAGCTCAAATCGCCCGCCCAGTTCGAATTTCGTGTATCCATCATAATCAAAAGTGAGAGCGAATGCTCGCGCTGTGAAAACAAAATCAGTGTCGAAAAAGAACGGATCCTCATACAAAATTTCGCCTCGATAACTGCGTTGCGAGACCTCAATCGTCGCGGTGAGCGGACGACCATAGCCAAAAAGATCGCGATCGCCGATTTGCACGCCGGCGAGCGCACCTTCGTAGGTGTCGAATCCGCCCCAGAAACCAAATTCCCTGCTTTTGGCCTCCTCTGCCGAGATATCGAGATGCAACAAATGTCCATCCACTGGGACCGGTTTGATCTGAAGGACATTGAACTGCCCGGTCTTCATGAGCGTCCGAAATCGCTCGTCCAGAACATCAGGGCTGTACGTTTTGCCCTCTAACCTGGTGAAACGTTTGGCGACAAAACTGGGATGCAGCCGGCGCAATCCGGTAACAGTCACACCATCGAAGTGATAGACGGCTCCAGGTGAAACGACAATGTGCACCGGAACACGCCCGTTCACGGCAGCGTCCACTGTCCCGTCAGCAACTATCTTGACGTCGTAATAACCGCGCGCCTTGAAGTATGCTTCGAGACGACGTGGAATGTCTTCGACCCGCAGGTCAGTGTATGGCCGCGCGAGAAGATCCGATATTTGACCGCGCAGCGCCTCGGAACCATAAACCGTCTGGCCACCAAAGGTGATGTTTCCAAAAAAATACTGGCGGCCTTCCTGAATGGGCACGGTGACGTCGACTTCATTGCTTCCAGCCAGAAATTTGTCGCTCGGGGGGTCGACTACGGCGTCCAGGAAGCCTTCGGCGACATAAAACCGTTGCACCAAACGCGTGCCCTCCTCCAGATCCGAAGCCACAAAGGGCACGCTTTTTTCCAGGCGTGAATATCGCTCGCGTGTCGGACCTACTATGTATTCGAAGAGCTTGGCCGCCGGCTCGTGAGCATTTCCATCGAAGATTACCTGCTTTAAAAGGAAACGCGGGCCCTCGTTGATATCGAGACGCAAGCGGTCGCCGGGTTCGATTACGTAATGCACATCCACTTTCGCGTAGCCATGCTTCCTGTAAAACACTTCCAGAAAGAATGCGAGATCGTCGGCGCGCGCGGGGCTCAACCCAAAATCTTCGATGGTAGTAATCTCTTCTTTAAGGGCGACTCGCAGTTCCTTCTCCTTGAAAGCCTGCTCGCCGCGAAATTCGATAAGGCTGGTGCGCTTGGCCCGCTTTTCCTGTTCCTTCACAACCGCGCGCCGCGCTTTCTGTTGCTGTTCCGGTCGCACAACATCAACGCTCTGCGCGGACGCAGCGGCCACCACAATGATCGCGCCAACGACTGAACTAAATCTCGCCGTCATTCTGAGCGAAGGGAAGCGGAGTCGAAGAATCCCGAAAAATTAGCTCTGAGTAACACCACGGGGTTCGTCGACTTCGTTCGGGATGACGTTGAGAGAAGGGACATTTCAATGAAAACGGATCAGATATTTGAGTTTCCCTCGGAAATCGCCATGAACACCGACGTCACCGGTGAGCACAACCTGGTCTGTGAGCTTGAACCGTACAGTTGCTTGTTGTTGGCCGGTGCGGGGATCGACTGTTCCCAGATCCAGATCTAAGCGGTTGAAAACCGTATTGCTGTCAGTCGGTTCGCCTTTTTTGACGATCTTGCGATACAACTGTTGTATCAACAACATGGCCGCCCGCCCGGCGAGAACGTTTCCAGTGGAGAGTTCCTGTCGTGTCGCCCCGGTGGCAATCAGCGAGATGATTTCTTCCTGCGGCAGAGGCGGTTCACTGGTGAAAACGGCCTGTGGGGAGAGCAGCGTTCCGTAAACGTAAACGCGCACAGTGTAATCGCGGATCACCGATGTGCCTTGCAAATCGATTGTCGGATTGGTCGAGTCACTCGGATTAAATGTGAGCGATCCACGGGAAACGTCGAGCCGGCTGAAAGGCAACGTCGCTTCGACACCTTCCATCTGCACCACACCTTGCAAACCTGGCTTAAGTCCGGTGCCAATCAATTTCAGATCAGTCGTCGCTGCGCCGGTAGCCAGGTTACCGCGAATCAGCACCGGATCTTTGGTTTTGATCGTGACATCAAATTTCCAGTCGCGAAACGGCGGAGCTGGCAAAGAAAAAAACTCAGGACGTTCAGCAGGCGGCTGCGGCGCCGGTCTGCCCGGCAAACCAATCGGGATGAGATCAATATTCTTAAGAAATCGGCTGTTTGTCAGTGCGACGTTCCCGCTGACCATCGCGGACGTGAACGGTCCCGTTATCCTGACATCAGCATCCGCGCGTGCTGTGAGTGTATCGTTTCGAGCAACCAAGACGCTCTGAGCTCTCATTTGCAAATCGAGAACGGGTTCGGTCAGCTTAACGAATGTAACTCGACCGCTCATTGAAAACGGTCCGCCAGCCAAATCGCCTGCGAAACGGTCGAGAGTAAGTGCATTGTCCCTGAAAGTGAACCGCACATTAAAACCCCGCAGCGTGGGAAGAGTCGCATTCGTAAAACGGGCGACGTTCACGGTCATATCTCCGGCTCCACTCAAAACCGGATGCCCAAACGTCCCGCTAACATCAACGTCGAGTCCGAGGTCGCCATCCAACTGCTGAAGGTCCGGAACGAATTGACGAACAAAATTCACCGAGCTGCGCGGCAGCCGGGCCTTCGCGCTAATAGGCGTGTCATCGGGAAATCCTCGTGCCTGAATAAGCTTTGGCACTTCGAACGGCATGCTGGCACTTATCTCCAACGGCTGAATCCGCGGTTGTTGCAGCTTACCTGTAGCGGTCAGCCGATTCTGCGCAGTCTGCGCGCTTAACTCGAAGGTAGCCGGCTCCATTTTCTGCCACAGTTCGTTTCGCAGGTCCCGCACCTGCACTTGAAGCTGCGTTTTTAAATCCCCAATTGTTCCGTCACCGTCGAGCCTTGCATTTACGATGCCGGAAATTGTCGATGGTATTCCGAGATCGTTCGCCAGCCTCTTTAGATCCAGATTTTGGAACTGCACTATTGCTGACACTTTGCCGGAAGATGGAATCACTGCGGAATTCGTGCCGAGATTTCGCCATACAAATGGAATCGACACATAGCCGTACGCGTAATTCGCGCGTTGTTGCGACGGCACGGTGTCTTGTTTAGCCGCGGCGCTGCGATCGGTCCGCTGCGATTTTGAGGACATGAGTTGGTTCAGTTCGATCTTGTCTATTTCCAGCGTGTCGCCATTCGTTCGAGCTATCGCGTTGAAATCCATGTTGGCCGTCGCCAAAAAAATGACCGGCACGTCGAGACCATCTGGCGAGTACGATGCGTCGATGTTTGCCTGGAGCCCTTGCAAATTTCCATAGCGCGCCTTTTCAAGAACGAGTTTCAGGTTGCCGCTGTTTTTCCAAGGAGCGCCCCCGAATGCGTTCGGGGTGGACTTTGAGACTGACCGCTGTGCAGCCGGCACTCCCTGGCCGCTGCCCTGCCAATCCAACTTCACCGACCCGGCCAACTGGTTCTGGTTGCCGAATGCGCGCAAAAGCGGTTCAAACACCGCCAGGTTCGATACATTCGCGGACGCCTTTCCGTTGTATTGACGCGGCGGCTCCAAATTGAATGTCCCCGTTGCGTTGACATAATCGGTATTATTCAGAGTCGCGCTGCAGTCGTCGAGATGGATCACATTATTCGCGATGGACGATTGCGCGCTCAGCCGCTGCACAACCAGGTCCCGCATTTTCAAATTCGATCCTGAGAGTGAGACCTGTCCGTTGACGATTCCTTGTTTGCGCTCGATGTGACCGGTCATCTGCAACGGACCGGTGATTTTGTCCGGAGAATTGGCCACCCAAAAATCGCCGACCTCAGGGGCACTTAACCCGATATCCAATTGCAGTGGTTGCGAAGACGCATTGCCAAAGTTTTCCGCGAGTTGGTAACGGCCGCGAACGCTCAGCTCACTTTGAGCACGCCGCAAACTTACGCCGTCAAATCCGAGTATGTCATCGCTGCCGTTCATCGATCCGTTTACTGAATCGATGACATAATCGCGATAACGTATGCCGGTCAGGGTAAACTCCATCGCTGTGCGAAGATCCGCGAACCAGGGTCTTTTAATATCGGCACGCGCTACCTTCTTGGACGCGCGCAAAGTTGCGTTCAGGTTGTCGATGATCCCATCTGAAAAGCCGATCGCGTCGCCAGTAACGCCAAGTGTTACCTGCACATTTGCGTCAACGATGTCGATCTTGCCATTGAACTGAACCGAGCCGGTCAAGCCAGCAGGCAATCCCGCTGTGAGCTTCTCCAGATCAGGCGCCTTGCCGGTGATTTGCAGATTTGTTGGTGTCCGCCCGAAGTCCTGGAATGTTTCGGGCAAGTCCATTGTTCCGCTCAGCTGAAATTCGTTCTCGTTCTGAACGATATCGGCTGACTGTAACGTCGCCCTCCCCTGCCCAGCTGAAACTTCGACAGCACCCTTGTCAAAATTTACCGCTGGCACGTGCGCTTCGTTGATGAGCAATGACATCGTGCCGCTCCATGTACGCGGTGAATCGATCGCGCCAGCGCCAATCAGGGCAAGCCGCTCGATATCGCCGGAGAAATAGTCCTCCGGAAGCATTAGGAACTTATTCAGCGACTGCGCCGCAATTTTCTCTGCTGTGAGGTTAACCCTCGCATTCAGAGAAGATGCGCCTTCAGTTAACCCGGCGGAGACCGACAATTGGCCGCCGCCGATGATGCCGTTGAGATCGACATCGAGAGCTTTGGAATCGATACGTGACGCATCAATCTTCAGAAGCCGGATCTGTTCCCGCTCGCTGAGAGCGAGATCGCGCAGGATAACGGTCTTGTTCGCGTAGGAAGTTTGCCCGGAGAGGCTGGACCACGCGTCACCTGATGGCAGCTGAAGTCTTCCGATTCGCAGCTCGCCCGGAGCACGCGGATTGAGATCAAGATCAGTATGTTCAATGACGAAATCGTTCGGGCTCGTTCGAATAATAAGCGTCGAATCTGTTAATCGTATCCGATCAGGAAAAGCATCCGGCAGCGTTGGTCGTTTCTTTATGTGTGGTTTGGGCGGCGGCGCTCGTGCCGGAGTTAGCACAACCTGCGCGCCGCGTGCCTCAACGGCCTGCAACAGATGCGAAACGCCATGGCGAGCGAATCCGAACAAGCTGTAATCGACATACAAGGAATCAACATCGATGGATTCGATCGCTGACGGCCCCGTCGGCACCGCGCGAAAATTTCGGACCGTCAATTGGCTAAACGGATTGCCTTCCAAACGGAAATCTATCTTTAGGTTCTCTTTGGCGGCGTAACGAATGACGAAGTGCCGGACCGTGGCCAACAAAATCGGGCGATGAAAAATGATTAAGAGCGCTGCGCATAGCGCCAGGCCAATCATCACCTGCCGTACCCACACGTGCCGGTGACGCCGGCTTCGCGACTGATCGTCATCGGCCACAAAGCGATTCTATTGCCCCTCCGGCCCGGAGAAAAGAAACAAATGGGGTGTAGCCCTGTGTGAGTTAGATAGTCCGGCATTGCCAATTACGAGCTCTCGCGTGAATCTTTCGCCGATACTTGAGGAGCGCCTCTGCCAATTCCGAAAGCATTCGGAATGCACAGAACCGCCTGCAATTCCCAAAGATGAACCCTGAGAAGCTGTTTGATTATCTCGAAGGCCGATTATCACTGAAAGAACGTGCTGCCCTGGAAGAGAAATTGATGTCGGACAAACAATTGCAACGCGAATTCGCTGTGGCGCGCCAGATTCATGCCGGAATGCGCAGCGATTCTCAGGAGGTGGTGATACCAGCAACACCGGACGCTTCACCGCAGGGCCGCCACATGGCGATCCGCATCGGCGTCGCATTCATGGTTCTTATGTTTGTTAATGTTGGCATCGGCCTTTATTTCATTTTTCGGCATGAAAGTACAAATCCGAATCGGCCGCTGCTGGAAGCACAAATGCGGGATCAGATCGCGAAATCGATCGAACGAGCAGCCACTCTCACGCCAGCACCAAATGCTTTAGGCGTAGGCGAAATCACAATCCCGGTCGGGACCGGAAAAGTTGATGTCGTTGCAGATAACGTAGTTGCAATTGTTTCCCGACTGGGAGGATCCGCTACAAAAGGAGTTCCCGACGGAGGACACGTGACGATTCTGGTGGATCTCCCGGCAGGTCGGGAATCTGAATTTCGCGCTGCCATGGCAGCCATTCAGGGAGGTAGATCGCCGGAGTCATCGAATGGATCGCCACAGCCGGGGTCAACGACTCCGGCTGCAGGGGAGAAGAAGAGCTTCGTCGTACAAGTAGTGGAAAAGTAGCGCATGCGTCTCGCTTGCGATCTTTACCGCTGCAAGCTGGAGGCTCGCGCTACATTCACCCCATGATTGCGGTGACATTTGCTTTACCGGCCGAAAGCTCGGAATTCTTACGCCGGCTTGGAAATAAAATCCGCGCCGATCGCGGTGGCTTGCGCATTGTTCAGGGCACGATCGATCATCGTTCTGTTGAAGTCCTTCACACCGGTGTCGGTGAAAACATTTGCAAGCAACGCATTGCACAGTTCCTCGAAAATCAGCAGTTCGATTTCTTGATCAGCACCGGATTCGCAGGATCGCTAAACCAGGAACTGCAGGTGAACGATCTCTTGCTTGCGAAAAATTTTTTGACGCTCGATTCAAAACAGGCGCAGTCATCGCTTTCGAATGTCTCGATTTATGCGGCGAACATGTTGACCGTTCCAATGATGATCGATTCTCGGGAAGAGCGAGAGAGAATAGCGCGCGAATCGGGAGTCTCCGCTATCGACATGGAAACAGAATTCATCGCGCGCGCCTGCGCGGACCGGACGATTCCGCTGCTGGCACTCCGCGTTATTACAGACACGCCAACCCAACCGTTCCCTGCTCCCTCGAGCGTCTTATTTGATGTCCAACAGCAGCGAACCCACATCGTTCCGTTCGCAAAATTTTTCGCCACTAATCCGAAACGCATTCCAAGTCTGGTTCAGTTCGCGAGAAGAATTGCGCGTGCACGGACGATTCTAACGAATGCGATAGTCGAAATTACGCGCAGGATCGAGATCTAGTCGCACGTCGGTCCGTCATTAGCACCACGCTTTTAGCGCGGTGAACCCGCATCAAAAGCAAGCTTTGTAGCCACGGCGCTCCGCCGCCGTGTCACGCCTCGATTAAGCGAAGCGGCTATATTTGCGCCGGCTCGATGTGCACCAGCACATCTGCGATCCGGGAGTCGCTTTGCTGGATGGCATTTTTTACCCGGTGTGCGATCTCGTGGCCTTCATGCACGGAAATGTTTCCGTCTACACCGACGTGTAGATCGACATAGTAATCCAAACCCATTTTACGAGCGTAACATTTTTCCACCTCGACAACGCCAGGAACTGAATTGGCAACCGCGAGAATCGATCCCACAATTTTTCCCGCCGGAGCGGTATCCATGATCTCATGAAAGGCCGGCACCGCCAATCGGACACCGTTTGCACCAATCACCGCACACGCGAACAGCGCTGCCCAATCGTCGGCGCTTTGCCAGCGCTGGCCACCAATCAGCGCAAGGGAAATACCAATGAATGCAGCCGCAGAAGTGAGCGCATCGCTGCGATGATGCCAGGCATCTGTTTGCACCGCAGTACTCTCGAGGTCGCGGCCAATTCGATTCACGTACCGAAACAGAAACTCCTTGATCACGATCACCATCACCAGAATCACGAGTGTAAATGGCGCGGGTCCGTGATGTGGCATCAGGATTTCGCGAACACTTTCGATCGCAAGGCCAATCGCAGCTGCCAGTACACAAATCGCGACAACCAGCGCAGCAATCGGCTCCGCCTTACCGTGGCCGTATGGGTGTGTTCTGTCCGGAGGTCGAGCCGCTACGGTCAATCCACCCCAGATCACTATCGAGCCACCCACATCGAGCGCGGACTCGATTCCGTCCGCAATCAGCACATAAGCGTGACCAACAACGCCGGCCACGATTTTAACAGACGCAAGCACTACGTTGATCACAAGCCCGAGTAGCGCGACACGCGCACCAGTTCGCAACAATGAAGACCCCGTTCGATTCTCAACTCTGCCAGTTTGCCCGCCTCCATCGCTATGCGTAGCATTGCGAGCGGGCACTTCCTGGTTAGACGCGTCAGCTGGCGGGGGCATCAATGAATAAAACTATAAACGCAGCCGTTTACGAAAAGCACGGAAATCCGGCGGAGGTCCTCCGTGTCGAAGGGCGTCCGTGGCCGACGCCAGCCGCGAACGAAGCAATCGTTCAGATGCTCGCCGCGCCCATCAACCCGGCAGACTTGAATCAAATCGAAGGAAAATATCCAGTGCGGCCGGAGCTGCCTGCGACGCCGGGATTCGAAGGCGCGGGCACCGTTGTCGAATTAGGCAGCAAGGTTAAAGGCCTAACGAGCGGCGAACTGGTGATCCTGCCGCACAACGTCGGCACATGGCGGGATGCGCTCGCGATCAATGCCGAAGACCTGGTC
>DATDFM010000201.1:0-2196 GCA_036522635.1 Candidatus Udaeobacter sp.
CGACGACCACGACCGCAGATATCCAATCAGCTGATCCAAGTTCCATTCGGCCGTCATTTCGAAGCGCGGCACGTCGATTTCGGGAAACGGGAAGGGGAGTTCCTCAAATTTCTGGATCAACGCGCGCTCCGGTGGCCAGAATGGGCCGACAATTCCGTCGTGGTATCGGTGGTTCACCAGTTCGTCGATCTCTGGAGCGATGTGAAAAAATCGGTAAGCCGAAGCGGCCAGCGCGCCGTTCGGTTTCAGCACGCGTCGAACTTCGTCATAGAAACGCGGGAGATCGAACCAATGCAGCGCTTGCGCGACCATGATCAGATCCATGCTGTTGGATTCAAGGCTGTTCTCTTCTGCCGCAGCGACGCGATATTCCACGCGCTCGTGCAGCTGCGCGTTTGCGATTTGCGTCTCGCTCGCGTCCGTCGCCATGACGCGATCGAACACGTTAGCCAGTTCGACTGCGGCCTGGCCGTTTCCCGTCGCGCAATCCCACGCGAGCTTGGTCCTCGGGACGACACTGCCCAGATACTTGAACATCTCTTGCGGATAACGCGGCCGAAACTTGGCATAATCCGCTGCTTGCCGGGAGAAGTGATCCTTGAATGCCATCACCCATGCTCGACAGGATTCGCCCGATTTCGACGAGACCCTTTCGTTTACCACAGAGAATTAGAACCGCAGGCTAAATCTATTGTGTTCCCGGTAGAGTTTCGGCCAGTGAATTCTGAGACTCCTGGCTTCTTGGTTTCCTAATTAAATCCTGAGAATCCTGTTAATCCTGTCCAATTATTCTTTCGGCGGTTCGGGAATGGAGCGAACGCCCACGCGCGCCAGATATTCGTCCGCCTGCAACAGATCGTTGCGCGCGCGCTCGATGATCTTGAGCAAATTATCCATCGATGAAACTTCCTCGAGCTGCTCGGTCAGAAACCACTGGAGAAAATTGATCGTGATGTAGTCGTTCTGTTTCCGGGCAAGATCGACAAGCGCATTGATCTGCTGGGTGACATGAATCTCCTGATCGAGCGACAACTTCACCGCGTCCCGCGCCGTCTTGAACTTCGATTTCGGTGCATCAATCGCCGGAATCATCACCCGTCCGCCGGCATCAACCACGTATTTGATAAAGCGTAGGGCATGGCCTTTCTCTTCCTCGGCCTGCTGAAAGAAATGCTGCGACAGTTGCGGCAACGCCTCCGCCGCAAAATGCGCCGCGATCGCGTAATACTGCAGCTCCGCGCTGAACTCATATCCGATTTGTTCGTTGATAGCATCGATGACTTTTTGGCTCGTAAGCATGGGAGACCTTTCGATTGGTTCTATTTGTTAGCGCAGCACGGGGCCGGGCTCAAATTTGATTCGTGCGAACGTGTTCGGCACATTTACGTTGCGTTTATGGATCATGAAATTTTGCACGAGCAAGAATCAGCTGAAACTGTTACCCGCCGCGCATTTCTTCGCACTTCGCTCGCAGGAGGCGCCGCATTGTTGGCGCAAGGACCGGCAATCATCTTGGGTGCCGCGCCGCCGGTAAGCGTCGAGCCAGGTCTCAATTCGATTTTCCAACTCGGTGGCGATCTTCGCGTCCATCGGCTCGGGTTTGGTGCGATGCGCCTGACGGGCGAGGGGATTTGGGGTTGGCCGCCGGATCGGGAGAATGCGCGCAAGGTGTTGCGGCGCGCGGTCGAGCTGGGCGTGAATTTGATCGATACGGCCGACGCTTACGGGCCGGAGACAGATGAATTGCTCATCGCGGAAGCGCTTCATCCTTATGCCAAAGATCTCGTCATCGCCACCAAAGGCGGAAACACCCGGCCCGGTCCCGATCAATGGGTTCCGGATGGACGGCCTGAATATCTCAAACAATGCGTCGACAAAAGTTTGAAGCGGCTGAAGCTTGAACGAATCGATCTGTATCAGCTGCATCGTGTCGATCCCAAGGTGCCGATGGAAGAATCGCTCGAAGCGCTGAAAGATGCGCAGATCGCCGGCAAGATACGTCATATCGGTTTGTCCGAAGTCTCACCCGAGCAGGTCGAGCGCGCGCGCAAGATCGTGCCGATCGTGACCGTGCAGAACCGTTACAACATCACGGATCGGAAGTGGGAGAACACTCTGAATTATTGCGAGAAAGAAAAGATCGGCTTCATGCCGTGGGCGCCGGTTGGCGGGAAAAGGGGAATGACCGACGCGGCC
>DATDFM010000202.1:0-10660 GCA_036522635.1 Candidatus Udaeobacter sp.
CAGAATCAGTTTTTGCACATCAGAGAGCTGTGCGCCAAGCGCCATGCGTAATCCGATTTCGCGCGTGCGCCCTGCTACGACGTGCGACATCACACCATAGATGCCGACCGCTGCAAGAATCAGCGCGAGAATGCCGAAACTTCCGAGTGCGATAGCGGCCACGCGCGCCGGGAACAGTGATGTGCCCCATGTGTTCTTTTAGCGTCTTTGAAGCGTAAACCGAAATCGACGGATCGAGTTCATGCACTACCCCTCGCAACGCGGCTAACACCTGGTTCGGATCAGCTCGTGTGCGGGCGACGAGCGTAACCATACCGGTGTAATCCTGATACAGCGGCGTATAGACCGCAGGCTTGGGATCTTCGCCTAACGAGTTGTATTTCCCGTCGGGCACCACGCCAACAATTTCGACGAACAGCCGCGCGAGGTTCTCCATGTGAGATGCAGCGCAGGGACGCTTCGGATTCACAAAATTCGTCACGGGCGCGGATTGTTTTGCGCGCGACCAGCGACGCAAGCCGGACGAGTGTCAGATGTTCAAAAGGGACCCCTGATTCCAGCCATACAGAAAGCCAAAATGGCAACTTAAGTTACCCCTGAGCCCGAGCAGGCGTTTCCTATTGTGAATTACGTCAATCAAAAAACAGAAAGAGGAAACATATGAATAAGAAAATGAAAATCGTGGTTATTGGAGGCACTGGCCTCATCGGGAGAAAAGTGGTGAATAATCTGCGACATCGAGGTCAGGAGGTACTAGCCGCATCACCTTCGTCCGGCGTCAATACCTTTACAGGTGAAGGACTGACTGAGGCGCTAAAAGACGCTCGGGTCGTTGTTGACGTCGCGAATGCGCCATCGTGGGAGGACAAAGCGGTAATGGAATTCTTCCAGACCGAAGAGCGTAACCTACTTGCTGCCGAAAAGGCCGCCGGCGTGAAGCACCACGTAGTGCTATCAATCGTCGACGCGGACCGGCTTCCCGGGAGCGGGTATTTGCGTGCGAAAGTAGCTCAGGAAAACCTGGTCAAGAAATCAGGGATTCCATTCACCATCGTTCGCTCAACGCAGTTCTTCGAATTCGCGAAAGGCATCACCCAATCGGCCACCGAAGGGCAAACCGTTCGGTTATCACCAGCTCTCATGCAGCCCATTGCGGCGGATGATGTCGCCACCGCCCTGGCAGGTTTCGCACTTGCCAAGCCATTAAATGGTACTGTCGAGATTGCCGGACCCGAACCAATCCGAATGGATGAATTCGCACGGCGTTTCTTGAGAGCTACGCAAGATCCTCGGAGCGTAACGACGGATGCGCACGCGCTCTACTTCGGCACAGAGTTAAACGACCAAAGTCTTACCCCCGGCAAAAACGCGCGTCTGGCACCGACGCATTTTGAGGAGTGGCTCAGCCACTTCACGGCGCATAAGGCAGCGTGAACTTCGACGCGGCGGCAGATCGCACGACATTTAGCGGTCTGCCGCACGGCCAGGAAAAGATCGACCTGCACACCTTTCCGCGCACGGGTTACGATCCAGGCGTCACCTGCTTGAGAATTTTTTCCGCGCCGCGACGAATCTCTCCGCGGTATTGGTCTGTATCCGTCCACGACGATGCCGGCAATTTGTGAGAATCGAGAAGAGCCAAAGCCTTTTCGGCGTGCTGTCGCGCCAGTTCCTTCTGGCCGTCGGCCAAATATGCCTCGCCCAGCGTCTCGTTCGCGTCAGCCGATTCGGGATAGGCAAGTAAGACGAGTTTCAAGATCTCGACCGCCGCCTTCGAATCATGCGTGCGCAGATGATCCTGGCCGAGGGTGCTGACGGTGACTTCCGGGAACAACTGCGCGTCCGGGTCCCTGCGCCGCGCTTCGATCAATCGTTGTGTGACCTGCGCGACCCCGCCAGGCATCTGAATCTGATTGATAACCGGCGCAGACGCCACAGTATCCGCCGGTGCGTGACCCGGCGTTTTGATGAGCGTTGTCACGAACCAGTCGACGATGATCCCGGGCAATTCGTGGTGAACTTTGAACATATCGGTTCCGTGGCCGCCATGCGCGTCCACTTTGCCGATGTCGAAAGGTTCATACCAAAGCCACGGCGCTTCGTGCGATGCAGAGTAATGCACAAATTTCCTGCCTGGGTTAGAGGCGGTGACGTAGAGAAGCTCCATCGCTTCCACGATCGGAGGGTACTCGTCACTATCGTCCGCAACGAACAGCTCTGGCAGTTGCGAGGCCTGACGCAGGAAATCCAGACTCTCGGTCTCGCCGGAAAGCAAAACCAGCGATTTCACCTCAGCGGGATGGAGGCGCGCGGTTTCGACGGAATCTTCAACACCGATTACTCCTGCGCCGCCGATGCCAATAACATCCCGGGCCACACCAGGCTGCGAACGCAAAAACTCAAATGCAGCGTCAAGCTCACCGGGCCACCGCTGCTTTGTTGTCTTGTTCGGATCGGCATCGACGGTCAACGTATTGATTCCAGCGGCAGCAAGCTGATGTGCGACATCGTCCCACGATTTCCGCGTCCGGTTGCTTTGATGGAACAACAACACACCGGGCCCTGGTTTCGCTGCTCCGAAGTACGTTCCTTTTAAAATCGTGCCATCGGCTGTTTTGAAATCGACAAAACGTTCCGCGCTGTTCGTTCGCGCGCCGCAAGTGACCACTGAAACGATAAGGGCGAATACTAACAATTCGGCTTGCTTCATAACGTGCTAATGTTCACTCGGCGCCAGCTTCTTGAGGGTTTTCTCCACGCTCCGACGAACTTCAGCGCGGTATTCGTTGGTATCTGTCCAGGATGAAGCCGGAAGGTTGTGAGCATCGAGAATAGCCTGTGCTTTTTCAGCATATTGCTTTGCGAGATCCTTCTGCCCATCCGCCAAATAGGCATCGGCTAAATTCTCATTTGCGTCCGCTGAATCGGGATAAGCCGTAACGACTAGTTTCAAAACGGCGATCGCTGATTTCAAATCCCCTTCGCGCATGTAATCGAAACCAACAATCCCAGCGGTAATTTCAGGGAAAAGTTGAGCGAGCTGGTCCTTCTGCCGCGCTTCGGTCAATCTTTGCGCCACCTGTTCGGCACCACCAGCCTGAAGCTGATTAATCGTCGCCGCGCACGCGATACTATCCGCCGGCGCGTGTCCCGGGGTTTTGATCAAAGTCGTGACGAACCAGGCCACGATAATACCTGGCAGATCCACATGCGGCTTGAACAGATCGGTTCCATGGCCGCCTTTCGCAGGAACCTTGCCGATATCGAACGGCTCGTACCATAACCAGGGTGCCTCCTTGGCAGCTGAATAGTGGATGAGTTTTCTACTCGGACTGGATGCGATGTCGTATAGCAGTTGCATCGCTTGTTGCGTGGGCGGGTATTCGTCATCGTCGGAAACGACGAACAATTCGGGCAGCTGCGAGGCGTCGTGCAGGAATTGCAGTTGAGGTCGCAAGGTTTCCCCGGAGATCAACACGAGAGACTTTACTTCCGCCGCGTGGTGGCGAGCCGTCTCGACCGAGTTATCGACCCCGAGTAATCCAGCGCCCCCGATCCCCACCACATCACGGGTTACGCCCGCTTGTGAAACCAAAAACTCAAAAGCGGCGTTGAGATCAACAGGCCACCATTGCTTTCTTGCTTCTTTCCATTTTGCGCCACTCCAGTTATCGAACTTGCCGCCGGTATCTCCGTGTCCGCGAACGTCGACACTAAGTACATGCATTCCCGCAGCGGCTAGTTGTCGCGCGACATCATCCCAGGAGGTGCGAGTTCGATTGCTCTGATGGAAAAGCAACACACCAGGTCCGGGCTTCGCGGCGGCAAAATAAGTTCCTTTTAAAACCGTGCCATCGTACGTTTCTATATCCACAACACGTGGAGCATCGGCGCAAGCGGTTCGAACGAGAAAAACCGCGCCTAACAAGAATAAGATTTCTCTTTGTTTTACGGATTTCATTGGAGTGTTCATCCAAAAGTTTTGAAAATCAGTTAGGCCCGAGATCGTTCCTGAACACTGTGCCGTCTTTCATCACGAAGCGGACTCGTTCGAGCTCAGTGACGTCGGCCACCGGATCGCCAGCAACCGCTATAAGATCGGCAAATTTTCCCGGCTCGATCGATCCGATGCGATCCTGCCAACCCAACATTTCTGCCGCGGTCACAGTGACGGCACGAATCACGTCGAGGGCGGGCACACCGGCGTGGCCCAGGTTGACTAAAATCGCAGTGCTTGTTTGCCCGCGCGTTTTGCCGGGGTAATACCAGCACATATCCGAGCCAGCGGAAAATTTTACGCCCGACTTCATTACTCGCTGGACCAGTTGATCGTATTTCCCCTTTCCAAGCTCAGCGGCGCTTACCCGGGCAGCATGCGTTTCGGGGGATAGAGCAAAGGTCAGCTCGTCGATCTTCAGCGAGAGTCCGCCATAAAACGTTGGCGTCAGATCGAGAAAGATGCCTTTGTCGTGCATCTGCTTGAGTTGTGGATCGCTGACTTCGTTGCCGTGTTCGATCGAATCTGCGCCGGCATCAATGGCAGTTTGAATGCTGGCGGTCTCGATCGCGTGAACCGCAACCTTGAGGTGCTGCCGGTGCGCTTCTTCAGTTATCGCCGCCAGCTCGGGAACGGTGAGGTTTTGATCGGCCGACACTTTAATCACATCCACATTTTGGAACTCGTTTTGCCGTACTGCCTGCCGCGCCTTATCAACTCCGTCGATCAACAGGAATTCCTGCTGCAGAATGGAGTCGGCAAGCGCGGGATTAAGGTTCTGAACGTATTCACCGCGGGTAATGAGCTTGCGTCCGGAAGCCAGAATTCTCGGACCGGGAACATGGCCAGCATTGATGGCATCACGAAGTTCCGTATCGCCGTCGATTCCCGAGTGACCGAGATTGCGAACGGTCGTGATCCCACTCTCAAGATCTTCGCGGGCCAACTGTGCACCGATCAATGCGCGTTTGGTCGGCGATTCCACGATGGCCAGCAACAACCCGGGCGCAAAAAAACCGTTCGAGTGGCGATCGATCTCGGCTTCGGACGGCGCGATGATGTCGAGAAAGAGATGCGTATGGCTGTCGATTAAACCTGGCAACAACGTAGCGCTGCCGAGGTCGATCGTTTTGATGTCGCGGGAGGCGTGACTCTGAACTTGTGGAGGCGGACCAACTTCTTTGATCTTGCCGTGCTCAATCAACACCGCGGCTGGTGAAAGAACATTGCCGGAATGCGGATCCAGCAGGCGACCAGCTTTTACTAGAGTCGCAAACGAAGACGATTGGGCGGCCAGTTGTGTAGCAGTAAAAATTCCGACTGCGAACGAAAAGATCCGGCTTACTTTCATCTGTTCTGTTTCGGATGAGATGCATCAGAATCATTATTGTTCCCGCGCCCGAAAAAATTTCCGGAAGCCTCCCGCGCGTTATGTGCCAAATCTTTGGTCGTCAGCGGGAACAAACTCCCCTTTGAAGACTCTTATTGCGGAATAACGGCGACATGTCCGCCGATCTGGAGTTTGAAAATCTTGTGAACGTTTACTACCGCGATCTGTATCGGTTCGGCTTAAGTTTGACCGGAAGCGAAGCCGACGCCGCTGATCTGACGCAGCAGACGTTTTACATTTGGGCGAACAAAGGTCATCAACTCCAGAAGGCAGCGAGCGTGAAAGGGTGGCTCTTCACCACGTTGCACCGAGAATTTCTCAAGATTTGTCGCCGGCAAAATCGTTTTCCTAACGAATCAATAGACGAACGCACCGAGGACTTGCCGAACGTGCCGGCGAACTGCGCGGACCGGGTCGATTCTAAAACATTGCTCCGCATCCTGAGCGAGATCGCCGAGGATTTTCGTGCGCCTCTTGTGCTCTATTACATGGAAGATTTGTCCTACAAGGAGATCGCCGACGTTCTTGCGCTTCCGCTCGGCACGGTACAGTCGCGTATTGCGCGCGCGAAAACTCAGCTTTTGCGGCGGCTAAGTGAAATCACTCTGCCAGTTGAACAAGCCAAATGAATACGCGCGACGCCAAACAGATTCTGCTTCTGTATCGCGGCCCGATCGACGACTCCGATCCGCAATTTCGCGACGCATTAGACTGCGCTCAAAGAGATCCCGAGCTAGGCGAATGGTTGCGCCAGCAAACCAAATGTTATGACACAATTCGAACAACGCTTCGCCGAATTGAACCACCGCTTGGGCTCGCTGACGAAATTGTGCGCAGGCGGCCCATCCCGTTTCAACGCGATTGGTCGCGCATTCTTCAGCTTGCTGCGGCCATCGTTATCTCAGCAAGTGTGGCCGCGTTGTTGATGAAATGGTCGGACCGCCGCCACACTCTTGTCATGAATCCGCAGGAGATCTCCGTTACCGGAGAAGTGCTCGATATGACTTGCTATATCGCCTACAACTTGAGTGGTTCCGAGCATGCCAAGTGCGCTGGAGATTGTATCAGAAGCGGGTTGCCCGCCGGAATCAAAGCTCAAGATGGAAAGATTTATTTGCTAACCGGCGAAGCCGGCAAGTCGATCAACGCTCAGGTAGCGGACTACGCCGCCAAAATTGTGACAATCAAAGGAAGGCAAAGCGTGCGCGACGGCTTCGCGCAACTTCAAGTCGAAGAAATCCGGAAATTGTAATCGAACCCGTTATTCGCTTTGCATCGCGATAATCGGATCGACCTTCGCTGCACGCCAGGCAGGCAGAAGAGAGGCACCAATGGAAACGAGCGCCAGCAGCGTAACTGCCGACGAGAAGCTGAACAGGTCGAGTGGACTTACCTCGAACAACAGACTCGAGAGCGAACGCGTCAGAAGCAATGAACCCGCGATACCAGCAACGGAGCCAAACGCCGTGAGGACAACGCTCCTTTGCAGAACATGTGAAACAACTCTCCCCCGCGTCGCGCCGAGCGCAATGCGAATTCCGAACTCGCGCGCTCTTTGCGAAGTCACATACGAGATGACGCCGTAAACGCCGACTGCCGCAAGCAGGAGTCCAACCGCGGCAAACGCGCCAACGAGAACCAACGTATAGCGACGTGTTGCAACCGATTGCGACACCATGTCGGCCACGTTCTGGATGTTCTGCACCGGCTGATTCGGTTCGACGGCATGAATTCGGTCGCGCAGGCTATCAGCCAAAGCCATGGCGTTTCCGTCCGCTCGCACGAAAAGACTCATCGTCGCCATGTCGTGGTTCGTTTCGTCCTGCAAATACGGCAAATAGATCGCAGGCGCCGGCGGTGCATCCAACGAATCGTGCCGAATATTCCCGACTACCCCGACAATCTCTCGCAAACGCGGCGCGGCTTCGCTTCGCCTTCCCGGTCCGGTGTAATTGACTCCGATACGTTTGCCGATTGGATTCTGACCGGGCCAAAATTGGCGCGCAGCTTCGTCATTAATGATCGCGACTGCCGGAGCTTGATCGTCGTCGTGCTCAGTAAAAAATCTGCCCGCAATCAATGGAGTGCCGGCAGTTCGAAAGAAATCGTCGCTGACCCATGAACCTTCACCTGAAGGGAGGCGAGTTGCATCGTTCGGGCGATCCTCGAAAACGAACGTCGCGGTCGCGGCATCGCCTCCGGGCCGCCAATCGGACAGAGCAACATGTCTTACGCCGGGTAAGGATGCGGTTTCACTGAGTACACCTTTCCAAAAAGAGCGTCCTTTTTCAGTGTAGTAGTTCGTCCGCAAATAAACCCGCAGCAGCGACTGAGGTTGAAAACCGGGATCCACATGGATGACGCGCCAAAAGCTGTGGACCAGCAAACACACACTCACCATCAGGACGACGGAGCACGCGATCTCGCCCATCACCAGCAGCGCGAGCGACAAACCGCGGCGGCCGGTTACTTCGAGACCGCGCGGACGCAGCGCCAAAAACAGGTTTAATCGAGAAAATCCGACCGAAGAAATCCACCCGAAAAGAATTGTTATCGCACTGGCGATGGCGATCGTTGCCAGCAAAGCCCTTCCATTCAAATGAACACTGTCCATGCGCGGCAAAGGCAAATTCGGAACTCGCGCCAGCAAACGGAGCACAACCCAGGCAATCGATAAGCCGACTGTGCAACCGATTGCACTCAACAACATCGATTCGGTCACCAGTTGTTGCGTAATGCGCGGCAAACCCGCGCCCACACTCAGGCGGACAGCGATTTCGCTTTCGCGTTTCACCATTCGAGCCAGCAGCAAGGCAGCCACGTTGATACAAGCCACAATCAGAATTAGCGCGGCTGCGCCAAGTGTCGCGTACAGGGGCATCCGCACATTTCCGACCAGGTCCTCTTTCAGCGGAACCAAATGCACACGCACATCGCGCGGTTCTTCGGGAACACGTCGCAGGATCGCGGTGAGATCCTGTTCCGCCATTGCCGGAGTGACACCTGGCTTTAATTCACCCATGACGCGCAAAAATTTATTCCCGCGCCATTTCATGTACGGCCAGCTGGGCCGGACAGTATGCTTCGGCCAGACATCCGTATCTGGAAAAAGATCAGATAACGGTGGCAGCACGCCGACGATCGTTTCGCTGACACCTTCAAAGTGAATTACCCGTCCGATTACGTTCGGATCGCTGCCAAGCTGGTTCTTCCAAAAATTGTAGGAAACGATCAGCGTATCGTTTTCTAAATAGGTGTACTCACGCGGTTCATATAGCCTTCCGAGAAACGGCCGAATACCTAACATCGTGAAGAAATCCTGCGAAACTGAAGTACAGGTAACGAGTCTCGGCTCGCCATCTCCTGTCCAGGTAAACGTAAAACGCGGGATGTATTCAGCCAGCCTAACAAACGATCGGTTTTGATCGAGGTAGTCCTCGAAATCAGGACCCGACGCCGCGACTTTCGTCTGTCCGGTGGATTCAGAGCTGGCCCAGATTGCATAGAGTCGATCGGGATGTGCGTATGGCAGAGGTCGTAACAACACGTCCTGCACCAGGCTTAACATTGCTGTGCTTGCGCCAATTCCGATGCCAAGAGTCAGGACGGCGATAACCGTGAACCCCGGTTGCTTCCGCAACATCCGAAGGCCAAACCGAATGTCGTCCCAAAATCCGGCGAACCGTATCCGGGTTTTCTCCGCTCCAATCGTCAGCGGCGGCCGGTGCGAAGGCATCTTGACGCGTGCAAGCTGCGCGCCGACTGAATCAGGCTGCGTCAGCTGTTCTAATGCAAGTTGTTTCGCCTTTTCTTCGGATGCTCCGTCGCTTAATGCCTTTTCGAATCGCTCCTCAAGATCTTGCGAAAGTTCCTCGACGATTTCAGCTTCGCGTTCCGGCGGCAAATTCAATTCCGCAATCGATTGGCGGATCTCGGCTCTGAAATCAGGCATACTCAATTCCGGTGATTCGCCCAACCGCTTCCACAAATTCGCGCCAGCTATCGCGTTGTGCGGCCAAAATCTTTTTGCCGGCGCCCGTGAGTCGATAAAAGCGACGACGACGTTGACCGGGCTTCTCCACCCAGCGACCCCGGATCCATCCGCGCGCTTCCAACCGGTAGAGCAACGGGTAAAACGACGCGACGCTAAATCGCAACGCGCCTTGCGAGCGTAATTCGATCAGCTGCCCGATTTCATAGCCATGGCGAGCGCGGTCTTCCAGCAGGGAAAGAATCAGCAGCTCGGCGCTCCCTTTTTTCAACTCCCGGTCTGTGAGTTGAATTGCCATATGTTGTTATTACACATATAGACTCGAATGGCAAACGTAAAATCCCGGCATTTCAATAACCAGGATCATCGCAAAGACAGCCTAACGGGTGCAGCGGTTACAATTTTCATCGTGCTGAAATGCCCCTCCGGTTCGGGGCCGACGTAACCTGATTCGAACCTTTGAACGCGCCTGGTAGCGGTCGCGTCGAATGCAGCATGAAACGTTTGCCAGGCATTCTTCCGCTACTTCTTAGCATTGGACTGCTCGTAGGATGCGCGGGCGAGTTTCAATCGACGGGGTCCACATCAAGCACGACCGATGATTCCACCGACAGGAGTTTCCACGACACAATGGATCGGTTGAACGAGCAAATGGCCCTCGACGCAGCCAACGCAGCGGCCCAGCAGCAATTCAACGACAGCATGGCGGCAACCCAGCAATTCGAGAACCAACATAACGACGAATTCAATCAAAACGCACTACACTGAACGCCGCCGGCAAACACCATATCTAATTCAGCATGAAACTGGTCGTTCTTCCGCTTCTGCTGAGCGTTGGGCTATTGGTAGGATGCGCCGGCCAGTTCCGATCGAGCGACTCTGGATCGATGCCGGCCTTTGATCCTCCGGCCGACACCAGTATTCAGGATTCAATTGATCGGATAAATCAGCAAATGGCCATGGACGCAGCCAATGCAGCGACGCAACAGCAATTCCATGCCGCCATGGCAGCCGCTCAGGAAACGATGAACAATGCCAACAACGATCGGGCAACTTCTAACTGGTAACGAGCTGTTGTAGGTTCGCCTCCGAAACCCACTCCGTGGAGCGGCAAGCAGTATCGACCGTATGCTTTGTCGCTAGATGTTGGGCGTCGCCTGTAGCGCCGCCGTGTCGTCTACTTCAGCCTCTTACTTCCTTCCCGGAATGCCGCGATTGGACGATAACCGCGAAGGCTGCCAACAGTCCGATAAAAACAGCAAAAATTATGTCGGCTGTTGCC
>DATDFM010000203.1:0-3021 GCA_036522635.1 Candidatus Udaeobacter sp.
CGGGATGTCGCGACTTCGCTCGACATGACCAAGCGATCTATGAGTAGCAATATCGTCACTCGTGAATTTTCGATCGACGATTACGAGGCGACGGTTGAGCTGTGGCAAAGAGTCGAAGGTCTGGAAGTTGCCGAGGGCGACGACAAAAAAGGCATCACTCAATTTGTGGCGCGCAATCCAGCGCTTAGCAGAGTGGCAACCGATGGATCGACACTTGTCGGCGTTGTGATGTGCGGTCACGACGGACGCCGTGGACACATTTATCATCTGGCGGTTGATCCGGCCTATCGCCGATACGGAGTCGGTAGGCGTCTGGTGCAGGAGTGCCTGGAGGGATTACGCAAGGTTGGTGTGGTGCGCGCTATCATTTTGGTGGCCGACAACAATCTTGGCGGCGTTGAATTCTGGAAGCGCGCCGGCTGGGAGCATATCCCTGGCGCGGTGGCAATGGGGATTGATGTGTAGGTGCGACTTAACAATTGTCATTGTGAACGAAGAATCTCAGATCAGTTCTGAACGGCGCAGCGAGGGAATAAACCGAGATGTTTCGGTTTCGCCTCAACATGACAACGCTATTTATACATTCGGAGTGCAATCATAATCTCAGGTTGTGAAAGTTGGCGGCAAACATTTCCGAACCATCTGGCGTAAGCCGGAGGATGAACGAGTGGTGCAGCTGATCGATCAGCGTCTTCTGCCGCACGATTTCGTGATCGAAGAAGTTCGTAACGCGGAGCAGATGGCCACGGCGATCCGCGAGATGCATGTGCGCGGAGCGGGATTAATCGGTGCGAGCGCAGGGTATGGGATGTATCTGGCGGCGCTCGAAGCGGCGCAGCGAAATTCATTCGATGAGCACATGATTGGAGCGGCAGCTCAACTCAGGGCGACGAGGCCGACGGCGGTGAATCTTTCGTGGGCGATCGAGCGGCAGTTACAAACTATCGCTGCCGGAAAAACGGCGGATGAAAAAGTTGCACTGGCCCTGCGCACCGCCGATTCGATTGCAGATGAAGATGCGGAGCATTGCCGGATGATCGGGCAACACGGCCTGGCGCTAATTCAACGAATCGCGGAAACGAAGCGCAAGAGGTTCGTCACGGCGAATCCCTCCTCTGGCGGATACGTCAATGTGCTTACTCACTGCAACGCAGGTTGGCTGGCATTTGTTGATTACGGCTCGGCGACCGCTCCAATTTACGCCGGGCACGAGACCGGTTTGCCGTTGCATGTTTGGGTGACGGAAACGCGACCGAGAAATCAAGGCTCGAAACTTACGGCGTGGGAACTTGGCCAGCACGGCGTGCCGCACACGCTAATCGCCGACAGCGCGGCGGGTCATTTGATGCAACGCGGCGAAGTCGACCTTGTAATCGTCGGCACCGACCGCACTACTTACACTGGAGACGTGGCAAACAAGATCGGTACATATTTGGAGGCATTGGCTGCGAAGGCGAACGACGTGCCATTTTATGTTGCGCTGCCGTCATCCTCGATTGATTGGAAAATGCGCGACGGCTTGAAAGAGATTCCGATCGAGCAACGTGGCGAGGAAGAAGTAAAAAACGCCAATGGCTGGCGTGATGGCCAATACATCGAGATCCGAATCGCGCCAGATAAAAGCATCGCTGCCAACTACGGCTTCGATGTAACACCGAGAGAATTGATAACCGGTTTGATTACCGAGCGCGGTGTTTGCGAAGCAAACGAGAAAAGTATTCGATCGCTTTTTCCCGAGCATGCGCCGTGAGTTAAGTGGGTTGACGTGACCGGGACGATATTATGTTGAGTCGTAGTAGTCCGTTGAAAAACGACGTTTTCTTAATGTTCGGAGTTCGGCGTTTACGCGGCTTCAATGGGGGACCGCCTAAAGGCGGACTCCAAACTGAGGTGCGCGCCTTTGCCGCTAAACAGAAACCGTGAGCCTTTACGTTAAGTTCGCTTATCAGCGCGCTCGTGCGGACATCGCACCGTTCGATGGGCTTGCCGACCTGAATGCATGCAGGCGGAAACTTATGGATCAGCATTTGTTGGGCCTGTGTCCAAATGGCGTCGGGTTCGGTAACGTGAGCGTGCGCGACGGTCGGACGACCAGTTTTTACATTACCGCTTCTGCGACGGGTGGTTTGCTCGAGTTAACGTCGGCGAATTGCGTACGAGTTGTGGCGTACGATTTCGCAAGGAATTGGCTTGGCTACGAAGGCTCGGCGATTCCATCATCTGAATCGTTAACGCATGCCGCGATTTACGAATCCGATCCATCGGCATCAGCGGTGATTCATTGTCACGAGCCAGTTTTGTGGCATACGCTTCTCGATCGCGTTCCGACAACTTCGAAAACGGTTGCTTACGGTACGCCGGAAATGGCGAACGAAATTGTGCGTCTGTTTGAGGCAAGCGATGTGAGAGACAAAAAAATCTTCGTCATGGCGGGTCATCAAGACGGCATTGTCGCTTTCGGAAAAAATCTTGAAGACGCATTTGATGTTCTGATGCGCGTTCGGAGAGGGATCATCTCCTTGCATTAGAAACGGTTTTCACGAACGTACTCCTTCGCGTAATGAGGGATGAAATTGCTGCAGCGAACCAGGAGCGCAGCGTCACTCGCCGCAAATTTGTTGGAATCACTCTCGCGAGTGGCGTGGCTCTGCTGGCGGGCAAATCCGATGAGATTTTTGGAGCTGACGCGGCAACATCATCGAACATGGCTACGAATCCGACGTTTAAGTTAGGCGGCGATTTCAACGTTAATCGCCTTGGTTTCGGCGCGATGCGCGTCACCGGGCAGGGCATTTGGGGTTGGCCCGCCGATCGACAGAACGCCCTGAAAGTTCTCAGGCGCGCAGTCGAGCTTGGTGTGAATTTGATAGACACCGCCGACGCATACGGTCCTGATACAAGCGAACTGCTCATTGCAGAAGCGTTGTATCCATATCCGAAAGGACTCCTCATTGCGACGAAAGGCGGCCTCACACGCCCCGGCCCCGGTCAATGGGTGCCAAACTGCCGGCCTGATCACCT
>DATDFM010000204.1:0-12142 GCA_036522635.1 Candidatus Udaeobacter sp.
CTCCCCTGCCACAACCCAATGGCTGCGAATGAACACCCTGTCCCGACCGTCAGCATGAGGATCAACGCCCAATGCCCCATCGAATTGAACGCGAGCGCCGCGTCAGGATTAATTCGCCATAACGAATCAAGTGCGCTGCCAGGAAACAGAAGTAAACCGACAGTCAGAGCGCACATCGTTGCGCCAAAGGCGAAAAACGCCGCGAACCAGCGGTAGACTCCTGGAGTTCGCACGGACGCGATCTCTCCAACGGGCTTTCGCATCGCTCCAAGGTAACGGATGAGAGAGATTGATTCGAGTTGCATCAAAACCGATACCCAAAGCCGCTAAACACGTTGTAGTCGGGAGCACTACGTGTGAGCCCAAAAAAGGAATTCACATCAATGGAGCAGTTGAGGGTGACTTGATAAATCAAACCGGTATCGAGTGTACCCACCCACGGTCCCGCACTAATGGCGTCGTAGAATTCAACATAGCCACTCAAATTTCCGACTATCGTACGGGAGACTCCGATCGGATTTTGCCACTGCACCTGCATGTTACTGCTGCGGGATTTATCGAGGAGGTCAAGCCTGGTTTGAGCGAACAAGGTGAAACCCCACGGCAATGAGTAACTCATAGGTAATTCAAAGCCGGGTTCCCAAACATGGTTTCCGGTATCGCCTGTGTTGGTCGGTATCTTTAACGACGAAAGGAATCCGATCACCAATTTCCCGCCGTCATTTCCAAAAAGATTAACTTTGAGCCGAATGGTCAAATCGCCGAAGCCGTCCTGCTCGAGGGGTTTGCCGAACCCGGGTCCGCTTGTGCGCTTATTGACATAAAATTGCGGGAACACTTGGAAATCCATCCAATTCGTCAGGCCCAGTTTGAAATTGCTGTTGCTGAGGATCCATGTGCGAGTGCGAACGCCTTTTTCGTAATCGAGCGTCCAGTTCCACACATCGCTCTCGATTTGGAAAACACCGGCGTCGATCGTGTACGGGCTGTCGGTTTTGCTCGGGCGATCTGTGTTATAAGATCGTCGCAAATCGATCGGTGTTGGATCAAACAGAGTGTATTGCGACTTATCGGACGTCGGCGTGGGATTCGGGTCAGCATAGAGCCCGCGGCTCATCGTGATCGTCAACAACACGATACAAACGATTAATCCGGTCATGACTGTTTCGAAGAAGGACGCGGATTCTCGATGAACCATGTCCAAAATGGGGGCTGCTTCGGAGCAGACGCTTCTGGCGTGCCCTGTTCGACATCCTGCCGAACATTTCGCCTCGAACCTGCTTCACTATGGTCGGGATGCGAAAAGCAGGTTGCCTTTGGCCGCACGCTGGAAGCGCGCGCTGCTACACCCACAGAAATGGGAACGAACACGAAAACGTATGTTCGACGTGACTTCATCAGCGCTATCGATCGAGCGCGAGGTTTAATTCCAGGACATTGACTCCAGGTTCACCGAAGACGCCGAGATCACGTCCATCGGTATTTTGCTGAACCAGTTCGCGAACTTTGTCTTCGCTCAACCCGCTGGATTTAGCGACACGCCCAATCTGGAGTTCGGCATTATGGAGGCTGATCTCCGGGTCAAGTCCGCTACCCGATGCGGTAACTGCATCCGCAGGCACAGGGTCGGTTGTGTTCAACCCGTTTTCCGCACGATAGGCAGCGATGCGCTTTTTGATCGCGTCGTCCAGTTTCCGTGAAGTCGGCCCCAAATTGCTGCCACCCGAACTGGTCGCGTCGTATCCGTTACCGGCCGCGGATGGACGCGGGTGAAAATATTTCGGGTCAGAGAACGCCTGGCCTAACAACTTAGACCCGCGAATGGTCCCGTCTGCACCGACGATCAGACTGCCATTGGCCTGATCGCGAAACAAGATTTGCGATATTCCGAAGACAATGAGCGGATAAAGGCCGCAACAGACTACGGCTAGCACAAGCGTCGACACGACTGCGCCGCGAATATGAGAGAAAAAATTTTTCATTCCTTAGGCCAGATGAAGTGCGGTGATGATCAAATCGATCAGCTTGATTCCGATAAAGGGAACGATGAGACCGCCGAAGCCGTAAATCAGCAGGTTGCGCTGCAGCACAGCGAGCGCGCCCGTTGGTCTGTAAGCGACACCTCGTAGCGCAAGCGGGATCAGCGCAATGATAATGAGGGCGTTGAAGATAACGGCGCTCAGGATCGCGCTGGTGGAGGTGCCCAGGTGCATGATGTTGAGCGGCGCAATCTCGGGAAATGTGGTCGTCAACATCGCGGGTACGATTGCAAAATACTTCGCGACGTCGTTCGCGATGCTGAATGTGGTGAGGGAACCGCGCGTGATCAGCATTTGTTTTCCGATCTCGACGATGTCGAGCAGCTTCGTTGGGTTGGAATCAAGATCGACCATGTTACCGGCTTCACGGGCGGCTTGCGTGCCGGTGTTCATGGCAACACCGACGTCGGCCTGCGCGAGGGCTGGTGCGTCATTCGTGCCATCGCCAGTCATGGCAACCAGATGACCCTCCGCCTGCTCCTGGCGTATCCGTTTTAGTTTTTGTTCCGGCGTTGCTTGCGCCATGAAATCGTCGACGCCTGCTTCGGCCGCAATCGCCGCGGCGGTCAGCGGATTATCGCCGGTGATCATCACGGTCTTGATTCCCATTTTGCGTAGCTGCGCGAAGCGGTCCTTGATTCCACCTTTGACCACGTCCTTGAGCTCAATCGTCCCGAGCGTCAGCATGTCCGACGCGACGACCAGCGGCGTGCCGCCGCGATGCGAAATCTCATCGACTGTTTTCGTCACCGGTTGCGGAAATATTCCGCCCGCCGATTCAATAAATCCGCGGACCGCGTCAGCCGCTCCTTTGCGGATGCGCATTTTCGGTTCGCTTCCGTTAGCGTGAAAATCGACACCGCTCATTCGCGTCTGTGCGGTGAAAGGTACAAACGTGGCCTCCAGTTCGTGCATCTCGCGGGCCCGCAATCCGAACTTCTCTTTCGCCAGCACGACGATCGAGCGTCCTTCGGGCGTTTCATCAGCCAGCGAGCTCAATTGTGCAGAAGCTGCGAGATCATCTGGAGAAACGCCCGGCGCAGGATGAAACCGAATGGCCATGCGATTGCCGAATGTGATCGTGCCAGTTTTGTCGAGTAGCAAAACGTCAACGTCGCCGGACGCTTCAACTGCGCGTCCACTCATGGCGAGAACATTCCGCTGAAGGACGCGATCCATTCCCGCGATGCCGATGGCGCTGAGCAAGCCGCCGATCGTGGTGGGAATAAGACAGACCAGGAATGAGACCAGGACTGGAACCGAAAAGTTCGTCGCTGAATAAATTCCGAATGGCTTCAGCGTTACACAGACTAGAAGGAAGATGAACGTTAACGCCGCAAGCAGGATCGTCAGCGCAATCTCGTTAGGTGTCTTCTGGCGGCGCGCGCCCTCGACCAGCGCGATCATTTTGTCCAGAAAACCGGCGCCTTTGTCAGCGGTAACACGGATCACAATGCGATCGCTCAGCACGCGTGTTCCGCCGGTCACCGCGCTTCGATCGCCGCCGCTCTCGCGAATCACGGGAGCGGATTCCCCCGTAATCGCCGCCTCATCAACGCTGGCGATTCCATCGACGACGTCGCCGTCGGCCGGAATGATATCACCCGCTTCGCATACGACGAGATCGCCTTTCTGTAATGCGGGAGCGGGGACTTTCTCTTCGCGTCCATTCCGCAGGCGACGCGCGATCGTGTCCTTGCGCGCCCGCCGCAGACTGGCGGCTTGCGCTTTGCCGCGGCCTTCCGCCACTGCTTCAGCAAAATTGGCAAAGAGCACCGTAAACCAGAGCCAGATCGCCAGTTGCGTCACGAACCCGCGCAGTCCTGATTCCGCCGTGAAGATTCCGACGGTCGTTAGGGCCGCGCCGACCATGGTCACGAACATAACCGGGTTTTTCACCATCAACCGTGGGTTCAGTTTCTTGAACGCGTCCCAGATGGCAGGACCGACAATGTTCCAGTCGAAAAGCGATGCAGGTTTCTGTGTCATATCGCTCCACTGCACAGAAACGTTGGGCTCTCATTAACACCTGGCGTTAGCCAGGTGGACAACGCGCCTAACGAATTGTCAACTGTCATTAGTGTGGCGTCTGACACCTGACTGAAGTCGGGTGTTAATGAGGTGATGGAGATTAAGTTCATAGGGTCATGTCGGGCTTAAAAAAGCTTTCCGCCCTGCATTAGGAAATGCTCGACAATTGGCCCGAGCGTCAGCGCTGGAAGAAAATTCAACGCGCCGATTAAAAGGACGGTTCCCAAAAGCAAAATCAGAAATGTGCCACCGGAAACTGGGAATGTGCCGACGCTTGGCGGGGCGACTTTCTTTTGCGCCAATGAGCCCGCCAGCGCCATAATCGGTACGATCATGAGGAATCGACCGAACAACATGTCGAGGCCGATCGTCGTGTTGTAAGGCGGTGTATTGCCTGAGAGACCGGCGAATGCGCTCCCGTTATTGCCAGCGCCGGAACTGAACGCGTACAGAATCTCACTCAGCCCGTGCGGGCCGCTATTGTTCACTCCAGCCAGGCCCCATTTGGCCACGGCAGCCCAGGCAGCAAAACCGAGAATGGAAATCGCGAGGATGAGCAATGAGAGCATCGCCATCTTCACATCATACGCCTCGATTTTTTTGCCAAGGTATTCCGGCGTGCGACCAACCATCAGACCGGCGATAAAGACCGCTAGGACAACGAAAACCAGCATGCCGTAAAGCCCGGCGCCGACTCCGCCGAAAATCACTTCGCCCAGTTGAATGTTGAACAAAGGGACGAAGCCGCCGAGCGCTGTAAAAGAGTCGTGCATCGCATTGACCGCGCCACACGAGGCGTCCGTCGTGATCGTGGCGAAAAGCGCGGAATTAAAAATGCCAAACCGGACTTCCTTTCCCTCCATATTGCCGCCGGCAACGCCGAGACTCTGGTGGATCGGATTTCCATTCGCCTCGGCCCACCAGCACAACAGCACTCCACCCACAAAAAGGATCAACATTGCCGCCCAGACGGTCCAGCCGTGTTTCTGATTCCTAACCATTCGGCCCAGGTAGTAAGTCAGCCCGCTGCCGATCGAAAAAATCGACAACATCTGAATAAAATTCGAAAGCGGAGTGGGGTTTTCGAACGGATGCGCAGCATTTGCGTTCACGTAACCGCCACCGTTCGTGCCAAGCATCTTGATCGCGACCTGTGACGCCATCGGGCCTTGCACGATGTTCTGATCAGTTACGGTTTGGTCTTCTGTAACTGCCTTGCCATCTGGTCCTTTGATCGTCTCGCCTTTGTCGTTCTTTTTCTCAACCTGGACCTTCATCGGCTCGACCAGCGTGGCTTTGGTGTAAGGCTTGAAATTTTGAATCATCCCCTGCGACACTAGGAAGACTGCGAACACCAGACAGATCGGCAGCAGCAGGTAGTAAGTAACCCGAACCAGGTCGACCCAGAAATTGCCGAGCGTTGTTGCCGAATGCCGCGCGATTGCCCTAACGAGCGCAGCGGCGATGGCGATCCCGGTGGCGGCGGAGACGAAATTGTGAAACGCCAGCCCGACCATCTGCGAGAAGTACGACATCGTCGATTCGCCGCCGTAGTTCTGCCAGTTCGTGTTAGTGGTAAAACTGGTTGCGGTGTTAAAGGAAAGATCGGGACTGACTCCGGCGAATTTTTGCGGATTCAGCGGCAAAAAATATTGCAAGCGCAGGATCGCGTAGGTGAACAGGCAGCCCACCAGACTGAAAAGCAGCATCGCCAGTGTGTACTGCTTCCAGTTGTGCTCTTTGCGTGGGTCAACACCCATGGCGCGATAGGTGAACCGCTCGACGGGAGTCAGCAACGGATCGAGCCACGTTCTACCGTCCGCGTCGAGCACATGCATGAGATAGAGGCCCATCGGCTTCGTCACTAGCGCGAGCGCGACCAGATAAATCGCGAATTGAATCCAACCAGAGGCTTCCATTGGGACGTTAGAATTTTTCAGGCCGGATCATGGCCATGAGCAGATACGCAAACAGCAAAAGCGCGATAACGCCGACGATGACGGTTTCCATTATATTCCTACAGCTTTCCGCAAAGCAGCGTGTACAGCGCGGTCACCGCAAAGAACGCGATGATTACTCCTACAAAGATCACGTCACTCATACTCGTTAGTATGAGGGCAAGATGATGCGATGGTTAGTTAAACGACGTTCGAAATGTGTTAAAAAATCGTTAACGCCGAATCCGATCGTCAGTGCCGTGCTTCGAGATGTGCCAGTACCTCGATCTCCGCAGTTTGTGGGAACATGTCGAACGGTGTGATCGAATTGGTCGCAAATCTGTGCTGCAACTCTTTTAGATCACGCGCAAGAGTCGGTGGATTGCACGAAACGTAAATCAATGTTTCCGGGGCGAGATTTGTTATCCCATTGCGAACCCCTTCGGTGAGTCCCGTTGCGGGCGGATCGACAATAATTGTTGTAGCGGCGCTTGTGCCAAGCGCCCGGGGCTGGAGACGGTCACTTGCCAAGGCGGCTGACACAGCCGCCTCTACATCGTCCGCATCGCCTGCGACGTACGTTTCCTTTTCAGTCGCGTTCTCTTTCGCGGCGGCGATCGCAAACCTGTCCCAGTCGATCCCAATCACGCGCTCGAATTTGTCGAGTAAGGCTTTTGCGAAGAATCCAGAACCGCAGTAGGCGTCAATTAACAATTTCTGATTCGGCGGAACAATCTTGATAACCAGGTTGCGGACCACTTGTGCGACTTCGTCGTTCACCTGCGAAAACACGCGCAGCTTGGATGGAGTTCGCAGGGTGTAATGTCCGTCCCGCACATACTTTCGTTCGCGCAACGCCGTCAACGCGCCATTGACCTCTTCGCGAGAGATCGGGCAACGCTCGATATCAAGCAATTGACGCGAATCGCGACGGAAAAAACCAATCACGCCGTCCTGGGCGTGCACGGTGATGCGGTTGCGATACGCATATTGGTTCGGCGAGGGAACAATCGGTCGTATTGGAAGATCCTTGAGCTTGCCGATTCGCTGGAGCGCCTCGCGCACCTGTCGCCACTTGATGGCAAGCTGATGTTCGTAAGCGATGTGCTGGTACGCGCAGCCACCGCATCGGCCGAAATACGGGCACTCTGGCGCTACGCGATCGGGGGAACTTTGTTTGACTTCGACCAGCTCTGCTTCGGCGAACTGCTTTTTTTCCCGCACAATTTCCGCAGAAACCAGTTCGCCTTCAATGGTGTACGGAACAAAAACGGCTTTGCCCTGTTCCCGAGCCACACCTTTTCCGCCGAAAGCGACGTCCTCAATCTTCAAATCAACAGGCCGCATTTCTTCAACCCTGCTTCAGTGGGGTGCCCGCGTCGAACGTAGGCTGTAAGTGCTTTAGCAGTTTTCCACTATCTGCAAATCGCTGAATCGGGCGTCAGCTTGGAACAAGTGCTCGCTCGATAGCAGCTTCGAGCTTGTCGAGCTTGATGGGTTTGATGAGATGCTCGGAAAAGCCAGCCTGCAAACTTCGTTCGATAGCGCCGTTATGGCCAAAGCCGCTGATTGCGATTCCCGGAATCTTCGAAATGGCGCGCAGTTGCATCATCAATTCCAGTCCAGTTCCATCCGGAAGAGCAATATCGCTGATGAGCAGATCGAATTTGTTGCGAACGGCAGCTTCCATGGCCGACCGGATATCGTGCGTCACCGCAACCAGATGCCCGCGACGCGCCAGCAATTTTTCCAGCGCGGCGCAGGTGTCGTGATGATCGTCGACCAACAGAATCTTTACCGCTTGTCGTGCTGTGTCAGTGATCGTCTTTGAGCTGACGGCGACTGCTTCAGCTTGCGGCAAAGCTTGCATTGATAATGTGAAAGTTGAGCCACGATTGGATCCGTCACTTTGTGCAGTTAGCGTGCCGCCGTGGGCCTGCGTCAGAGATTTTGAGATGGCCAGACCCAAACCAAGCCCGCCAAAACGGTGTTCAAATGAGCGGTTGCCCTGTTCGAATGGATCGAAAATCCGCTGCATCACTTCCCGCTCCATCCCAATACCAGTGTCGCGGACGCTGAGGTTGAACACTGTTTCCGACGGATTTTCCGAAGATATGGTGATGGCTCCGTCCTCTGGAGTAAATTTGACTGCGTTCTTAAACAAATTCCAAATGATCTGCTGAAACTTCGCGGAGTCGGCGGTCACATAACAGTTCTTTGCTCGCAAATTGAGGTGCACATGAAGGCTTTTAGCTTTCGCTTCGGCGCGGCAAATCTCGACGACGTTCGACACGGCCTGGTGCGCGTCGATTGGGATGAATCGTAATTGCATTTTGTCCCTGGTGATTCGGGTGAAGTCGAGCAGGTCGTCAATCAACTGCGTTTCCAACTCGATATTGCGGCGGATCATCGCCAGCGATGTTTTGCTCTCTTGAGTTTGTGTCGGTTCTGTTTCGAGGGACTCCAACGCCGAAATCACGGGAGTGAGTGGCGTGCGTAATTCGTGGGAAAGCATCGCCAGGAAATGATCTTTGGTGCGATTGGCTGCTTCAACGATACTTTTTTGTTGCTGAAGCTCTTCCTCGACCCGCCGTCGCTCAGCCATGCCGGCGGAAAGCGCCATCGCGGTGATTGTGAGCACGGCTATCCACGATTGCAAAGCGATCAGCGACTGATTTTCGGTTTCTCTGATGAACGGACCGAAGCCATGCAACGTTCCCCACACCGCGATCACCGACATTATGAAAATCCCACTGGCCGTTTCGAGCGGTCTGAAGCGAAAGGCCGTCCAAATCACGATGGGCCCACAAATAAACGTAATGGGATAATTCTGGGACGAAATTTGAAGCCAGCCGCCAAAAACGACGCTACTGAGCAGCACTAGCAACAGAAAAAGCACACCGACTTCGGTAGCTTCCGTCTTACTCCAACCTCGTTGTGACCCAACACTCCAGAGTACCACGAGCGGGGTGAAAACGAGATCACCGGTGGCGTCTCCCAGCCACCAAGTCAGCCAGATCTCGCCGTAGTGTCTCCAATCGGCAAATCCAGTAAGCACAAGGCTTGTAACACCAAACGAGGCGCTAACGATGGTGCTAGTCGCTGCTACAAGCGCAAATTTGAAAACGTCCTGGGGACGACCACAGAAATTTTTCCCGCGCGCGAACCGGATCACCAACCACGCACCCGCCAGTGCCTCCAGCGTGTTACCTGTAGCAATGGCGAGTGATGTCGCGACGTCGCCGGCGTTCGTTGCGTTCACCAGAAACGCGCCGATAAAGATGCCCGGCCACACGCGATACCCAAGAACGAGTAGTGCTGCCAGGGCGATTCCCGCGGACGGAAATACTGGCGAGGCGCTCGCGTGAAATGAAGCGAGCATCAAACCGAATTTGCCAACGATGAAGTAAACAAGAGTGACGATGCTGATGAGCAACAGCCGAGAGGAACTTCGCAATTCCATGGTCCCAACCATCTACACTGAGGGATTTTGCCTCCGACAACAAGGCAGTTCAACGCCTTGAGTCGTGCGACCTGTGAGGAACGGTTGTCCGCTCTTTAGAGATAACAACCCTACGACGCTGAGGCTCGTAACCGACGACACGGCATGTGATCGAGCGGCCGCGGTAATATGATCAACAGATTCCGCCGTCTCTACAACGCAGATGTTAGTTGAAATCGTGGTGCGTATCGCGCACGTACGGGTATTTCGACTCGTTCCCAACCTCAGGCGGAAATTCCGCGTAGCCGCCATGGATATAAGGGATGTCGGACGGCAGCAACGGCTGGTAGCTGTTGTGCCAAATTGGAAACGGAAACGTCAGGATCTCAACCAGACCAGCGACCTGCCGCGCCGCAGTGCGCCCCGCTCCCTTCCAAACGCCATAGCCAGCACCCGCAGAATTACCTTCTGTTTGGTTGATTTGATTGACGGTTACGAAGAACTCGGTCGGAGCAATAATAAGATTCGAGATACCGCGACCCAGTTTACGCGTTGGCCCAAAGTCGTTCCCGGGAGGATCTTGGATATCGGCGAACGCTCCGATGGCAAGGAAGACGACCGCGGCGAAAGCAAGAATGGTTTTCATAGGCGCTCGTTACCAGTTAAGGGATTCTGAACAGCAAAGGCAATACTTATTTTGGGTGTTCGGGCGCGACGCTGTTCCTCGTTTTCAACATGGAAAGCCATATGGTAATTCCCAAAATAAGGATGATAATTCCCAGCGAAATTACTCGTGGAAACGGCAGGATTTCTGCGGTGATCATTTTCAGGCCCACGAATCCGAGCACCAATGCCAGTCCGGTTCTGAGATAAATGAAACGATTCATCAAACCTGCCAGCAGGAAGTAAAGCGATCGCAACCCAAGAATCGCGCAGATGTTCGAGGTATAAACAATAAATGGGTCTTGTGTAATTGCGAAGATCGCCGGGATCGAATCCACTGCGAAAGCCAGGTCCGTGATCTCAATCACGATCATGGTCAGCGCAAGCGGCGTTAACATCCAACGCCCGTCAAGACGCACTCTAAAGTCCTGGTTGTGAAATTCGTCGGTGATCGGAAGAATCCGGCGACAGAACTTCATTACGCGTGTCTCCCTGAAATCGGGTCCCGAATGTTTCCCGAAAAGCATGCGTATTGCGGTGATCAGCAGGAAAAGACCAAAGATGTATAAAACGAAATGAAACCGCCGCACCAACGCGATGCCGAACAGGATCATCGTGCCGCGCATGATCAGGGCGCCAATAATTCCCCAGACCAATACGCGGTGTTGCGCGCGGGGCGGAACCCGGAAATGCGTGAAAATGAGAACAAAAACAAAAATGTTGTCCATGCTCAGCGAGTACTCGATCAGATAGCCGGTAAGAAAATCGAGGCCGTGATGGGGACCTTTCACACGCCAGACGACGGCGTTAAAGGCCAACGAGACGATCACCCATAGAAGGCTGCGGCGCGCCGCTGCAGCCATGCTCAGTTCACGGCCGCGCAGGCGGAAAGTGAAAAGATCGACACCGATGGCGACGAACACGCCAATGTGAAAGGCGATCCAGAACCAGATGCTCGTCGTCACGCGGGCCAGAGTTTCATGCCCAAAGTTGTGCGGCAATCGTAAATTGCACTAGAGGCGGATGCGACCTATACGTCACAGGGATATATTTGTCCTCACAAATGGATGCTGAATTAGAAAAACTGGTCGAAGCTGGCAAGCTCACTACAAAATCCGCAGGCCAACTGGAAAAACTAAAACCGGGTACATATTGCCTGCACAAAAGTTGGGGTTTCGGTCGAGTCCGCGAATGGAACCTGTTGCTAAATCAAATCGTCATCGATTTTGCAACCAAGAAGTTTCATCCGATGCAGGCGCAATACGCGGCAGAGAATGTAATGCCATTGGCACCGGAACATTTCCTGGTCCGAAAGGCAACGGACATGGCCTCACTCAAAAACCTGACGAAGGAAGATCCGGTCGCCCTCGTGCAAAACATTCTGGAAAGTTTGGACGGTAAAGCCAGCGCGCAGCAGATCGGAGAGTGGCTGGTCGGCGATGTGTTTACCGAAGCGGAATGGAAACGCTGGTGGGAGTCAACCAGGAAGGCCCTGAAAGCGAGCGGCAGGTTTTCGATCCCGACAAAAAAGGCAGAGCCCATCGAAATCCGCGGCGAAGGAGTTTCGCATGCCGATGAGCTGCTGGCGGCGTTTAACAAGGCCAGGCAACCGAAGCAGCAAATCGCAGCCCTGGAACAGATCATAAAATCGCCCGAGCAATTCAACGAACCTGAAAAGCAACTTCAACCCGTTGTGGTAGCGATTGAGAACGCTGCTGCGCGCAACCAAAGACTGCACCCTGAGCTGGCATTCGAACTCATCATCGCCAGGGATGATTTGCTTGCACGCATTCCATCACTGCACATCACGCATATCGGTCTGACTCTTTCCAGATTGATTGTAGACGACGAGAAGCGTCTGACGTCAATCCTGCCAAACTTGCCGGCGGCAAAAGAAAAACGTGTTTTGCAGGCCTTGCCTGAGGCACTGGGAGCTGGATGGACAGAGCGGGCTTTGACTCTCATGGAGGCGAATCACGGCCGAATGGTGGCGCAAATTCCGCGGATCCTGACCGAAGCCGGACAGAACG
>DATDFM010000205.1:0-4618 GCA_036522635.1 Candidatus Udaeobacter sp.
ATGGCAAGAACGTGGTAGCGCTGCCTTCGCAGCCACTGGCTTCCACCAACACAAAGAAAATTTGTTACGTGGTATCGGGTGGCTCGCGCATTCCGCAGCGATGCGATCGTCTCTCTGCAATTCCGACCACTGCAACCCAAATGGATATTTACGGTCGTCGCCCGGGCAGATAATAGCCGAGCCCGGCGATGTTCGTGAAGGATTGCGTGCTGCTCAGCACGGCAGCACGAGCAGGAAATTTTGTTTTTTGCTGTAGATGCCCGATCACTGCTGATTGGGCCTGAATTTCGTACCGAAGTTTAAGCCCGAGTCGCGCGGCATGTTTAGAAAGCCGGCGAAACACTCCCGCTCGTTAGGCAAGATTTTGCTGCCGCGATCACAGCTTTATCGTCATTATCTGTCAGGCCCGCCAGGAACCCGCGAATCCGACGGGAAGATTGGCGCAAAAACAAATCCGCCGCCGAGTGGTCCGGCGATGCTCCATGGCCATTTCGGCCCGTAAGCTGAATCTCGCCATCGATGCGGCTCAGCACACAGGTCGAAGCAAAAAGATCCATGGCCGCGTTCGCGATCCGTTCCTGAACAAGCTGCATATCGAGAATGGGTTCACGATACGTGATCAACGCCCGATTCACTGCAAAATTAAAATGCCGGATTAAACGACCGAGTTGCCGTGCGTGAGCGCGAAGCTGTTCGCTTCGCACCGGCACGTCCGGCACACGAACCGTGGCATTTAGACGGTTCTTTCCAGCTGCCCACGCTTTGCCAAGTCCGTCGCGCGACGGCTTTATCATCGTGTCGTAAATTTCTTTGAACTCCATCCCTGGTCCCCGCATACCGACAAGCGCGATGAACGAAGTCAGCACTTCATTTGCGCCCTCACCGATTTGGTTGATCCGCGCGTCACGCAGCATTCGCTCCAATGGCAGGTCCGTGAAGTATGCCGATCCACCGTAGATCTGGAATACGTCGTTGATGCACTCCCAGAGCCGTTCTGTCGTGAACACTTTCAACATCGCTGTCTCAAGCATGTAATCCTCAAGACCACGATCGATGAACGATGCTGTAACCGTAGTCATCGCCTCCATGGCGTACGCGTCCGCCGCGATCCGGGCGATTTTCTTTTTCACCAGCTCGAATTCGCCCAGCGCCTTGTTGAACTGCCTGCGGCTGTTCGCATGTGCGACGGCCAATTCCAAACAGGTTTTTGCTGCGCCTGTGCAGCATGCGCCGAATGTAGTCCGCCCAAAATCTAACACCGTCAGCGCGACCTTCAGACCTTTGCCAATCGGGCCGAGTACATTTTCTTTCGGCACTTTCACGTCGCGTAATGCGAACCGCCCTGTGGCTGTGCCTTTGATTCCGGTTTTCGGCATCCGCGCTTCCAGCATCTCAAACCCCGGCATGTCCGGCGTCACGAGAAAGGCTGTGACAGCGGTTCTATCCGAACCGGGCACAGGAGTGCGGGCCATTACTGTGAGCTCCTGCGCTATTGCAGCGTTCGTGATATAGCGTTTTTCACCATTCAAAATGAAATGCGAGCCATCCTCACTGGGACGCGCCTGCATCTGCACGTTTGCCGCATCCGAACCGGCTTCCCTCTCGGTGAGCGCAAAAGCGCCAAGCTGCTCGCCAGTTACCAATTTTGGAAGCCATTTCTGTTTCTGTTCGTGCGTTCCAAACAACAGCAAAGCCCGGATCCCAATGGAATGGTGCGCGTTAACAAAAACGGAAGTCGATGCACAACGTCGCCCGATTTCCTCCAGCACCTGACAGTTGGCCATCTGCGAGAACCCATGTCCACCGTATTCCTTCGGCGCCGTCATGCCGAGCACGCCGATCCGTCCTAAACCATCAATCACGCTGCGCGGAATATCCGCCTGCCGGTCGATTTCCGCAGGATCGAGATCTTCGTTCAAAAATTTGCGGAGTTCGGTGACAGTTTGCTCCAACTGAGGCCGTTCCGTTTCCGAGATACGTGGATACGGCATCACCCAATCCGACACGAAATGCCCCTGGAAAAGGCCTTTCGCAAACCCCAATGCCTGGGGCCCTGTGAAGAGCAATTCCTCAGCCTGTTGAATCTCTTTCTGTCGCTGCTCGTCGAGTTTGTTCATTCAATTCAAAAGCGGGCCACGAATTCTAGCCGTGCACGCTCGCCTGTCCAATCAGGTGCATCTACGCCTCGGCGTCCCAAGGCCGTTGGGGTTTTAAAGCTCGATGCTCTGGCTAACTTAGCTCAGATTTGTCCTCAGCTACATCCCTGGCTTGTTCCGCATTCGGTGCAGACGCCGCAGGCGCCGGCTCGAATGACTTTGTCGCTGCCGCAGACCGAACAGGTGATGCCCATGAAGATGCTGCCGAGCGCTACCGTAACCCGGTCGGATGAATTGCCGTTACCGTTGCCATTGCCGTTTCCGGTCCCGCCGTTTCCAGAATTGGATGGATGACCCGTGATAACATCGATCACTTCTTTATCGCCTGTCCGTGCAAGATCTGTCACCGGCCGGTTGAGCGCTTTCTTCTCGATATCGGGAATTTCTTTCAGTGGTAGATCGGGCTGCGCACGATTCGGCGCCGTCGCTTCCTTGTAACCTTTGATGAACTGGCATGCGAGCCACCGGAATACATAATCGGTAATGCTCGTCGCGTGGCGAATGTCCGAATTTTTTGTGAACCCGCTCGGTTCGAACCGCTGATAGGCGAACTTTTTCACCAAACTCTCCAGCGGAACGCCGTACTGAAGAGCAATCGAGGTGAGAGTGCCGACGGTGTCCATCAAGCCACCGATGGTACTGCCCTCCTTCGACATGGTAATGAAAAGCTCGCCCGGCTGTTCATCCTCGTACAAGCCGACGGTGATGTAGCCTTCGTGTCCCGCGATCTCGAATTTGTGTGTCAGTGATGTGCGCGTGTCCGGCATGCGATGGCGCACCGGCTGATCGACTTGGCCTCGCAGCATGGTCAGTTCTTGTTCCAGTTCGAGAATGCGCCCGTGCAGCGCGTCCGCGACGCTCTCAACAGACAAACCCCTGTCAGCGCCCGCGGCTGCCGTGCCCATGTCTTTTGTTTTGCGTGTGTTTAAAGGCGCGGAACGCTTTGAGCCTTCGCGATAAATTGCGACCGATTTAAGACCGAGTCGCCAGCCTTCGACATATGTGTTCATGATGTCGTCCACGCTGGCTGATTCCGGCAGATTAACGGTCTTGGAAATCGCGCCGCTGAGGAACGGCTGCGCAGCCGCCATCATTTTCAGGTGTGCGAGATAATGCAGCGACCGTTCGCCTTTGAATGGCTTGAATGCACAATCAAAAATCGGCAAATGCTGCGGCTTCAGTCCGGATGAAATCTTCGTGCCGTCTGGATCGGTCACGTCTTCGATAGTGTCGAACGCGTCGATATGCGCGATGATGCGCTCGATCTCGTCAGAGCTGTAAGCGAGCTTTTCCAGCGCCGGTTTAATCGTTTGGTTGACGATCTTGAGCATGCCGCCTCCGGCGAGGAGTTTGTATTTTACGAGCGCTATGTCGGGTTCGATCCCTGTGGTGTCGCAATCCATCAGGAAACTGATTGTGCCGGTGGGCGCGAGCACAGTTACCTGGGCATTGCGATATCCGTAACGTTTCCCAACTTCCGCTGCGTTGTCCCAGGTGCTTGCGGCCTCCTCTTTTAGATGCGCGAACTCCTTTGCGTCCGGGATTTGGTGCACCGCGCAGCGATGCAGTTCGATCACTTCCAACATTGGGCCGACATTGTCTTTTGCGACCGGCTTCGCCACGCCACTGGCACGTGAATCGCCATATCCGGGAAACGGCGCCATCGCCCGCGCCATGCACGCGCTCTGCGCGTAGGCTTCACCGGTCATAATCGCTGTAATCGCGCCGCAAAGTGCCCGGCCTTCGACGCTGTCGTAGCCGTAACCGTAGCTCATGATCAGCGAGCCGAGATTTGCGTAACCCAGTCCGAGGGTTCGGAAGATGTGCGAATTCTCCGCGATTTCCCTGATCGGATAGCTCGCATTATCGACAATGATTTCCTGCGCGGTGATAAAAATCCGCACCGCCGCCTTGAATCGCTCGACATCAAAATCACCGTCCGCGGTTTTGAACTTCATTAGATTCAGCGAAGCAAGATTGCAGGCGGTGTTGTCGAGGAACAGATACTCGCTACATGGGTTGGTAGAGTTTTGCCGGTCGGTGCCTTTGCAGGTATGCCACTTGTGAATCGTGGTATCGAATTGCATACCCGGATCACCGCAGATCCATGTGCCTTCGGCGATTTTGCGCAGCAGCCCACGCGCATCCTTTTTCTCGCACGGCTTACCGTCAATAACGCGACGCGTCCACCATTCCCGGCCCTCCAGCGCTGCGTCCATGAATTCGTCGCTTACCCGGACACTGACGTTTTCATTCTGATACATCACCGAACCATAGGCGTCGCCGTTGTAACTACCGTCGTAACCCTGTTCGATCAGCGCCCACGCCTTCTTTTCTTCTTTCTGTTTGGCGTCAATGAATTCTTCGATGTCCGGGTGCCAATCCTTGAGCGTGTTCATCTTGGCAGCCCGGCGTGTTTTTCCACCGCTTTTCACTACGTTCGCAATCTGGTCGTAAACTTT
>DATDFM010000206.1:0-31276 GCA_036522635.1 Candidatus Udaeobacter sp.
TTATTGGAGGAATCATGAGCAGTGGCCGTTAGACCAATTGCAGCTTGGTAATCGGACTTACAATTCGCAGGAATTACAATCCATTCTGCGTCAACCATCACGTGGCAATGCCTTGGTGCAGCTGGCGCAACAGGAAATCGCTGCAAAGCTGAATATGGCCACCGGCGCGGAGGGTAGCTGCGTCGCGCAAGTGTTGGCGGCAGCCGATGCATTGATTGGGAACCTGGTAATTCCACCAGTGGGTAACGGCTACCTGCCATTGACGTCTTATGTGCGAACGCTTGGAGCTTACAACAACGGCAGTTTGTGCGCTCCGCAATGCGATTTGCCCTGGACACCGGGACCTGGTCCACGCCCGACTGCGCGGCCACATCCCACACGAGCCCCACGTCCCTAATTCGGACAAGCTTCAGTTTTCTTAAGAGGTGGGGAATGTAGCCGGGGTCGTCCGACCCCGGCTACAGCTTTCAGTGACGTGTAAATGTTACCGTCCAAACGTAGTGTAGATTAGCGGGTTTTGAGAGGGAATACAGCCACTGAATGAGGTGTTTGTGTTGGTGTCGTTAGTTTCTTTATTAACTCAATGAACCGCGGATCTTCCCGCAGACTGTCGAAATTCGGATCGACTCGGATATACATGAGGAAAGGGTCGCGCTCGCGTGTCGCCGTCTGCAGCCATTCCATAGCCTCGTCGTTTTCCCCCAGACCTGCATAAATCAGCGCTATTTGAAATGGTGAAAGGTATTGGTTAGTCATTGAGCGGCTCTTCAATTCGTTGAGGATGCTGATCGCTTGGGCTTTTCGCCCTGATTGTGCATACACAAATGCCAGCGTGGCTTTGAAGATTGTTCGACCACCTGTGGTGTTAGCGTATCCTTCTAATTCTGCGATGGCCTGTTCGTGCATCCGTTTTTCGTTATAAGCCAGCGCTAAGAACAGATGAGCGAGCGGATAGTGCGAGTCGAGTTCGAGGGTCTTTTGCAGTTGCTCGATTGCCGGGTCTGGTTGCCGCGCCAGAACAAGTAGCTTGCCGAGGTCCGTGTTTATGATCGCCGAAAGCGGGTCTATCTGTTGCGCGACTTTCAATTCTTTGAATCCCTCGTCGAAACGGTTCGTGAGACCCAGGAACTCGCCATACCAATGATGCGCCGTCGCGTAATCCGGGTTTAGCTCAATGGCCTGGCGGAATTCGGATTCGGCGCCGATGAAGTCCCAGTCGTACCAAAATTTCACAAAACCGAGAGTCGCATGTGGCTCAGCCAGCGTCTCGTCGATCTCCAGCGCTTTGGTTGCTGCGCCTTTCGCCCATGCGATGAAGTCCTGTTGAGGAAGTTGATCTTGCCAGACAAGCAACGCGTAGGCGTCGGCCAGACCCGCGTAAGCCGAGGCATAGGTCGGATCAAGATCGATAGCTTGTTTAAAGTACTCGAGGCTCTGCTCTAACCCAGCTGGAGTTCGTTTGTTCCAGAAGTAGCGCCCTTTTAAATAAGCTCGGTACGCTTCAGGGTTGTCCGTTTGGCGTTTCGTTAGAAGCTTTCTATGCTCAGCGTTCAAATTCTGAATCAAGGCCTTTGCGACCTGTTGTGAAATGGAGTCTTGGACCTCAAACAGCTTTGTAAATTGCTCGTCAAACTTTCCTGACCATAGCAATGCGCCGTCGGATACCCGCAACAGCCGTGCGGTCACGAGAAGCTTGTCGCCTTCGCGCTGCGCTGTTCCATCAAGAATAGCTTGAACACGCAATTCGCGGCCTGCGGCTAAAGGATCGTGTGTCTCCGATTCGGCATATTTTTGCACCGCACTCGGAGGTCGGGCAAGAATCTCCGGAATTCTGCCGATTTGTGTGATCAAGGTGTCGGCCAGGCCGAGGCCGAGGTATTCGTCGCCTGGATCCGCGTTCAGCATTTTGAGCGGAAGAACGGCTATCGTTTTTACGTCTGCGCTTTTAGGAACTGACGGCGTTGTACCGACATGTGATTGACCTTCCAGCCCATTACGAGAGACCAAAAGCAAGAGGAAGCCGGCGACCATTGCCGAGCAGAGTGCTACGGCTGTCGCAGTTGCCAGCTCCCGGTTACGCTTTGTCCAACGCCATGCGTGGACCGCAGGCGAAAGGCGACGCGCAATGATCGGGCGTCCTTCCAACCAGCGTTCCAGATCGGCAGCCAAATCGCCAGCCGAGCGATAGCGCGCCTGCGGCTCACGCTCCAGGCAGCGCGCGCAAATCGTCTCCAAGTCGCGGTCCAACGCTGGCGCAAGCGAGCGCAGTTTCGGTGCTGATGTTTCACTGGCCTGTTGGACTACGGCCAGCGCGTGTTCGCCGATGAAAGGCGGACGTCCCGTGAATAGACTGAACGCGATCGCTCCGAGACTGTAAACGTCAGCAGTTGGGGTAAGATTGGCCGCACACCCTTTGGCCTGCTCGGGCGCAATGTAACCAGGGGTGCCAAAAATTGTGAGTGTCCGCGTCAGATCGGTACTGGTGTCGAGCCATTTGGCCAATCCGAAATCTGTTACGAAAGGTTCGCCGTGAGCATCTAGCAGAATGTTTCCGGGCTTGAGATCGCGATGTAAAACCCCGTGTTCGTGCGCGTACTGGACAGCACGTGCGACCTTGGCCATGAGGCGCACGCATTCGCGAGTATCGTTGCGCAAAGCGCTCCCGGCGTTTTGCAAACTGCCACCGGCTGCGTACTTCATGCTGAAAAACGGCAGACCATCTTCGCCCTGACCGACCTCGAAGATTGGAAGAATGTTCGGGTGGTCGAGACTCGCAGCAGCTTCAGCTTCCCGGCGAAACCGTTCTAACGTTTCGCGCGAATCGGCGTGATACGAAACCATTCGTTTGACCGCGACGATCCGACGTGAATGCCGCTGACGCGCGCGATAGATCACGCCCATTCCACCGCGTCCGATTTCCTCCAGGATTTCATAATTGCCAACCCGCCAGTGCGTGTCATGCACTTCATCTTGAAGCAGGATGGCTTCGAACGACTCGCGAGATGCCTCGCGATCGCTGTCGAGTCCCTGCCGGAGCGTGCAGCTCAGGCAAAGCCCATTGCCCAACCGAGTGCTTTCGCTGCACTCAGAACATTTGGTCGGGCTTTCAGTAATTGCCGCGATCGAATCAGTTAGGCCGGGGAGATTCATATTCCAACACGAACCCAAATTTGACGAATATTGTAGGGCATCTGTGTCAGATGCCAATTCAGACAGGACCGATGATTTGAATGATCCGAAACGTATCTATGCGGATTACGCGGCCTCAGCTCCGGCAAGGGTTGCGCATAGATGCCGGATTTCGGCTTCCACGTCGTCTGGGGTTTGCACGGTCTGCGCAACTTCGTCGTAGAGCAGCCAGCGATATCGACGGCGCAAATTGTGAAGTTGTTTTTTTACTGCCGACTCTGCTATCCCCAACATTGTGGCCAGATTTTGGTACGAAACGTCCGCGCGATCGGTCGCAAGATAAAGACTCAACGTCTCAAATAATCTGAGCCGACTCTTACTTTGACACTCTTCGCGCAGGCGTCGAAGCGCTTGTTCGACGACCGTCGCCGCCCAGCGCAGATCGTACAGCTGCTCGGCTGACCACGAATTGAGGGCTTGCGGCGAAATTGATAACTGCGACGGCGCTTCGGCCATCCAATCGTCCCACGAAACGAATTTCACGCCCCCACCGCGTTTGCGCGCATGCAACTTTTCCGCTGCATGCCCCAAGAAATCCTGCAGGGCTTTCAGTAGCAGCGAACGGAACCGGCCACGTCCCGGATCCGCGCGTTGAAGCAGAGGTCCCTGAAGCAAATTTGCAAAGAAATCCTGGGTGAGATCTTCTGCGTCCTGAGACGAGTAGCCGCGACGGCAGATATAAATGAAAATTGGCCGCCAATAAGTCTTACATAGCTCGCTCAAAGCATCGTGTGCCACAGCGCTTCCGACCTCTGAGTCGGCGCAGGAAAGCACCACACTCCAACGCGTCGTAATGAAATGCCCGGGGGTTTGATTGGCCATCTATTGCGCCTCGATTTTCACGGGCAACCCATCCCTTTATTTCACAAAAGAGTTCTGTTGTCTCGAAAAATTTCCGGAACTTCGCCGCCGGCTTTCGGGAGAAGGCTGACGGATGACAAATATCAAAAGGCACAAAGCAACCCGCTAACGCTCAGATCATGAAAAAAAATCCAAGTTCCCAATCCGCGTTCATGGTTCCCCGCATTTTACTCGGTTTGGTATTCCTCCTTGCTGGCGTCTCCGTAGCGCTGGTTGGATTTGGTCAAAGCCGAACGACGATGCGGCCAGTTCTCCCATATCGAATGGGGACAGATTTGCCGGATGTGACGCCGACACCAACGCCGACGCCTGCGATGACGTTCACCGTAACATCAACAGCCGACACAGATGGAACGACGTGCGGCTCAACTTGCACGTTGCGGCAAGCGGTTAACGCGTCGGACGCGCATCCGCCGCCCACCGGAGCGACAAACCTCATTGCGTTTAACATTCCGTCCAGCGATCCCGGCTGCAACCCAACGACGCACGTTTGCACGATCACGCTCACTGATTGCCTTGGCAGATCGGGTAATTTCTGTAATGGACTCAATCAGCCTGTGATCATCGACGGCTATACGCAGCCGGGCGCAAGCCCAAACACGCTCGCGATCGGAGATAACGCAAACATCCGTGTCAAAATCATCGGCGACCCCGGCGGCAACCCGGTGATCTACCTCTGCGATGTAAATGGGTGTGGATCCGGTCATTCGAGCGATGGCTCCACGATCAAGGGACTCTGCCTTGCGGGCATCACCAATACACACCAGACATTGATCTCCGTAACCAGCAACAATGATCTTGTGACCGGAAACTTTCTTGGTGTGGATACCGATGGCACAACCGTGGTTAGTGACGGGACGCCTATTCTGGTGAACGGCGGTGTCTTGCTCGCGACCGGCACGACGATCGGTGGCACATTGCCGAGCGCCCGAAACGTGATCGCAAGCAACGGTGGATTCGGCGGAATTGAGAACGACGGGAACAACACGGTGGTGCAAGGTAACTATATCGGCACCAATGCCGCGGGAGTGGCAGCGATCGGTTCTGCCGCTACTGGAATCGACGCCGAAGAAGGGACCCCGTTCACTATAGGTGGCAGCGCAATCGGCGCAGGTAACGTCATCAACTCGACAGCCACCGGCATCGCGATCGGCGGCGTATGTTTCAACTGTGCGAATACCACCACGGTCCAGGGAAACCTGATCGGCATGGATGCCACCGGCACGATTGCTTTATACGCGCTTTCCATTGGGATCCAAATCAGTCAATCAGTCGACACCACGATCGGTGGCAGCGCACCGGGGGCAGGCAATGTGATAAATGCGCTAGGCACGGGCATCAGCGTCGGTGGTAGCCCGACAGGAACAGTTATCCAAGGCAACAACATCGGCACCGACATCACCGGAACAGTAGGGCTGGGCAATGGAAATTGTGGTATCGGCGTGGCCGTAACGAGTGATGGCATAATCGGAGGAACCAATTCGGGCGAAGGCAATATAATCGCATTTAACGGCTTGAACGGTGTCAGCATCGCAGGATTTACCGGCGACAACACGAAATGGGCGATTCTTGGGAACTCCATTCATAACAACTCCCGCATCGGCATCACACTGGCCACAAGCGGTTGCGGAACTACCGTGCCAGTATCAAATGATCATTGCGATTCACCGAACGGTGCGAATGATCAGCAGAATTATCCGGTTCTTACGTCAGCATCATTTAGCAATGGAAATGTTATGCTTTCGGGATCGCTGGATAGCGTCTCGAGCACCACGTTTCGTGTCGAGTTTTTCTCGAATGCCCAATGTGATCCGTCGGGCTTCGGCCAGGGACAGCATTTCCTCGGTTCCACGGTGGTCACGACTGATGGAAACTGTAGCGCAACCTTTGGCCCGCTGACGTTTTCGCTTCCAACCGGCAACACGGTCGCAACCGCGACGGCGACGAGACTGGACGGTTCCGGCAATCCTATTGAAACCTCGGAGTTCTCGCAGTGCATAAACATTTTTGGGGCACCCACGCCAACGCCGACGCCTACTTCTACGCCTACTGCAAATCCCACTGCTACATTTACTCCGACCCCTACACCGACAGCTACTCACACGCCGAGTCCAACAGCGACGGCTACGTTTACGCCTACACCAACAGCTACGTTTACTCCTACTCCAACGGCTACCGCTACTCACACCCCAACAGCGACGGCTACGCCTATTCTAACCCCAACTTCAACACCCACAGCAACGTTTACGCCAACCCCCACAGCGACGTTTACGCCAACACCTACAGCCACTCACACGCCGACTACAACGCCAACCGCCACAGCCACATTTACACCTACGTCAACGGCTACAATGACTCCAACCGCGACTGCCACAGCCACATCCACATTTACGCCTACGGCGACGCCTACAGCTACTCACACTCCGACCGCTACACCCACCGCAACATCTACACCCACACCCACGGCTACTAGCACGCCAACGCCAACAGCAACATCGACTGCCACGGCCACACCAACGGCAACATCGACTCCTACGGTGACTCCTCCAAGCGGGTGTGTCCTACCGCCGGGTTACTGGAAAAATCATCCCGCCCAGTGGCCGGTAGACCATTTGCAGCTTGGAAATGTTAGTTACAACCAGCAGCAATTGCTTTCAATCTTGAATCTGCCAGTGCGTGGTAACGGGTTGGTGTCATTGGCCTATCAGGAAATCGCCGCCAAACTGAACATCGCCGGGGGCGCCGACGGAAGCTGTGTTCAGCAAACCCTGGCCGCCGCGGATGCTTTGATCGGCAACCTGGTTATTCCACCAGTGGGCAGCGGATTCTTGCGCCCGAGCTCCTACCAGCGCATGCTCGACCTGTACAACCAGGGTTCGTTGTGTGTGCAGACATGTGATTTGCCTCCGCCACCGACGCAGAGTCCATATCCGACTCCCCGATCTCGGCGCACACCAGTCCCGCGCCCCTGAAATCAATGTTTGTTTTCCGGCGCAAACAGTCGCCCGAATGCCGAGGCGCGATCGACGCTTCGATGTTTTAGTGCGTGAAGGCTTGTAGAACGGGCTGCGGATACACACCCAGCCAAATGGTAGCGACAATTAATGTACTGATTGTTACGCGTGAGAGCCCGTTCACGGGAATGGCCTCGGTCTTGGAATCAGACTGCCAATACATCGCCCGAACAACCTTGAGATAATAATAGAATCCGCAGCCAACCGTAATTACCCCAACGACCACGAGCGCGATCTGACGATGCAAAACGGCCGCGTAAAAGATGTAGAACTTGCCGAGAAAACCCACCGTGAACGGGACACCGGCGAGTGAGACCATTCCAATCAACATCGCGAATGCGAGAAACGGCGAACGTCTGCCAAGACCATCAAAGTCCGAAATTTCTTCACCGGTTTGCTGTGCGACGATGATTAGCACTGCAAAACTCAAAAGCGTCATCAACAAATACGCGACGAGATAGAAGGTGATCGCGCGCACATCGAAACAGACCACCCCGATCAGCAGATAACCCGCATGTGCGATGCTCGAGTACGCGAGCAGTCGTTTCAGGTTTGTCTGTGGCAGGGCTGCAAGATTGCCGTAAATCAGTGTGAGGATCGCGATGACAAAGAGCAGCCGTTGTGTTTGCGGCAGGTTGATGAAGGGCTGCAACACTCGTATCAACACAATGAACCCCGCTGCTTTGGAGGCAACCGAGAGATACGCAGTTACTGGCGTGGGCGCTCCTTGATAAACGTCCGGCACCCAGATTTGGAACGGGACGGCCGCAATCTTGAAACCAAGCGCGACCAGAACAAATACCATGCCTAACAAGGCTGCGCCGGAGTTGCTGCCGACATTCGCTAGTGCTGCCGTTAGTCGATAGAGATTTGTTTGGCCGGTCGCGCCGAAAATCCACGCAATTCCGTACACTAGAAACGCCGTGGAAAGCGCGCTGAGCACGAGATACTTCGTTCCCGCTTCGAGAGTCGTGGGATTGCGTCGCGTAAAACTGACCAGCACGTAGAACGAGACCGTTACGAGTTCAAGCGCGACAAAGATAAAGACAAAGTCGATTGCGGAAACGAGGTACATCAGGCCAGCACAGGTGAAAAGAGGCAGCGCCACAAACTCCCCGAGGGCTGCCTGCAACGCAGCGCCGGGAACGGAGCCCCGCAGCACTGGCGCATAATCAACCATCATGATCAGCACAAGAATGGTCGTTAGCAGCGCGAATTGCTTGAAGAAGATCGCCAGCCTATCCGCAGTATAAAAATTCCAGAAACCTGTGGCGAGAGCAGGCGAGGGGGAGGGGACGACAAAAAAACTGGCGATAAGAACTATAGTGAGCCCAGTAATTGCAGCGTAAGCTAAAACACGTTTATCAATTTTTTCCGAAAATGCTTCGATCATGAGGACCAACATCCCAAGCACCAGCACCGCAATCTCGAGTAAAGGCGCGGTGATCGGGTTCATTTACGGGCAATCTGCTGAATGCTATAGCCGCCTCGCTGTATCGAGGCACTTTGGTGTTGGTCTCTGAAGCACGGCGACATAGCGCCGTGGCCACAGGTTTGCATATCTACGCTGGCAGAGAGAGTCTTCCCGAAAGTCGGCGCCACGGTGCGCACAAAAACTTGCGGAAAAAATCCATAGCAGAGAAGTGCCGCTACGAGTAGCGTGATAGGCAAACGCAAACCCGGGTTCAGATCGGGAAGTTTTCGCCATTGCTCGCGAACAGAGCCCATGAATGTCTTTCGATAGGCGCGCAGCATGTAAACTGTCGACAGCACCACGCCCCATAGCGCAAGGACAGTTGCGATTTGGAAAATGTGCATCTGCGCGATTTCCCAGCCGTTCCTAAAGGCGCCAAAAAAGATCATGATTTCTCCGGCGAAATTCGCAAAACCCGGGAGACCGATTGCGGCGAATACGCCAAACCCGAACGCCAGTCCGGCGAAAGGCATTCCCCTCGCCAGTCCGCCTAGCTCATCGAAAGCCAACGTGCCCGTGCGCTGGCGCAATTCGCCTGCGATACCAAATAGCAGTGCGATTGAGAGCCCGTGAGCGAAGATCAATACAACAGCGCCGGTCGCGCCCAGAACACCAAAGCTGGCGATTCCGAGGAAAATGTAACCCATATGCATCACGCTCGAATAACCAAGCATCCAATCGAGCCTCTTCTGCGCGATGGTTACCAGGCCTACGTAGATGATGTTTCCCAGTAACAACACGATGAGCAAAGTCGCCCAGTGGCGCGCCCCTTCAGGCAGCATTGGAATGGCCAGCCGTAAGAGACCATAGAGGCCGAATTTTTTTAAAACGCCCGCGTGTAACATGGCAGCGGGCGCCGGCGCCGCGGCGTACGCTTCCGGCGCCCAGGTGTGAAATGGGAAAAGCGAAATGAGAATTCCAAAACCGATAAGCAGCAGCAGATAAACATGCCGTTGCGCGTCTGCAGAGATTTGCCCCATTCCCGCTGCTGTCTGCAGAACGCGGATGTCAAAACTCCGCGAAGCGACAGGAAAACTTTGATAAAGCAAAATCAGGCCGAGCAGCAGAATGAAGCTGCCGATGGCTAGGTAGATCGTGATTTTCCAAGCCGCTGCGACGCGATTCCCGCTGCCCCAAATTCCAATCAGTAAAAATGTAGGAATGAGTGCGAGTTCGTGAAACGCGTAGAAGAAAAATAGATCGATTGAAGCGAACGCACCGATCGCGCCGGCAGAAATGAAGAGAAGACAGGCATAAAATGCATGTTCAAATCTCTCGACCGTTCCTGCGAACCACACAGCGGCCACTGTGACGATGCTAGCGAGCAGCACCATAATTATGCTCAAGCCGTCTACGCCAGTGGTGAAGCTCAGCCTCCACTCGGGCGATATGCCAAACGATGTGACGTGTTGGAAGTTGGCGTTAGCGTGATCAAATGATGCAAACAGAAATAAGACCGCTGCAAACGTCAAAATAGACGCAGCCAGAGCAGTCTTCCGCGCCGGCGCGCCTAGCATGATCAACACGGCCGCAACAAGTGGACAAAAAATCGTGAACAGAACCATTAGGAAAAATGACGAAGCACGAATATCGAATGACAAAGGAATGACGAAGCTCGAATGACAAATGGCGACGACGAAGCGACCAATTTTCGGACTTTGTCATTCGGATCTAATTCGTCATTCGTCATTCGGTAATTCGTCATTTGGCAGATCTATCGAAAAACGGCGAAATAAATGAGAGCGACAACTCCCAAACCAAACAAAAATGCATATGCCTGAAGATTGCCCACTTGAATGAGGCGCAAGACGGCGCCGATGCCCCATGTGCCGCGACTGCTTCCACCTACTGCGCCGGCGTCGATGATCCAGCGGTCAATGAAAGCTGCCACACGCGCGAGCAATTCCTGCGTCCAACGAATCAGCCAACCATAGAACTCGTCGAAATAGAATTTCCTGCGCAACAACTCGATCTTTACCGGTTCAGTCGCGCGACCCCGGTAAAGAGCGATCGCGAGTCCAACGCCGAGAATCAACGCGATGATCGCTAACACGGGAACAAAGACCGCTGCTGCTTCGGTTGGGAGTGTAAGAAAATTTCGAGCGAAAAATGCGAATCCACCAAGCGTTGCGAGAATCGCGAGCACAATCAAGGGTGTTGTCATGACTGGCGGTGACTCGTGGCCTTCGCGCGCGCTGCCGCTACGTGGGTCGCCGAAGAAGACTATGACAACCATGCGTATTACATAGAAGGCGGTCAGGAATGCGGTGAACAACGCGAGAGCGAAAATCGGCGGGTTATGTTCGTAGGCGAGCGCGAGAATGGCGTCCTTGCTGAAAAATCCGCTGAACGGCGGACAGCCGATTAACGCCAGTGCGCCCGCACCGAATGTGACAAAAGTAATCGGCAGTTTTCTGCGCAGACCGCCCATCTTCCAGATGTCCTGCTCGTGATGAAGCATCACGATGATCGAGCCCGCCGCGAGAAACAGAAGTGCTTTGAAAAATGCGTGAGTGAAAAGGTGAAACATCGCCGCGTCATTTGAGGCGAGACCGACGGCCATCACCATGTAACCGAGTTGCGAGAGCGTGGAATAGGCGAGAATGCGCTTGATGTCGTCCTGCTGCGTTGCGATCAACGCGGCCATGACTGCTGTGACGGTGCCGATCCATGCGACGACCAGAAGGGCCGTTTGTGACGCTTGAATGATGAAGGCAACGCGTACCAGCATGTAAACGCCCGCTGCAACCATGGTGGCGGCGTGAATCAGTGCCGAGACTGGCGTCGGACCTTCCATGGCGTCGGGCAACCAAACGTGCAGCGGAAATTGGGCCGATTTCCCGACCGCCCCGCAGAAAATCAAAAGCGCTACGATTGCCACGAACGTTGCGTGACCGCCGAACATTGACATGCGCGGCGCGATTTCGGCAAATACCACTGAGCCAGTCGTCATCCAAATCATCAGGATTCCAATCATGAATCCGAAATCGCCAATGCGCGTGGTGATAAATGCTTTGTTCGCCGCTTCCGCTGCGGCGTCTCGAAAAAACCAGTGACCGATCAAAACATACGAGGTGAACCCGACCAATTCCCAAAAGATGAAAAGCATCACGAAATTGTTCGCGAAGACGATTCCGAGCATCGCAAACATGAAGAGTGACAGCGCGGCGAAATACCGGGACTTGCCCTGGTCATCGCGCATGTAACCGAGCGAATAAATGTGGATGAGCGCTCCGACTCCGGATACGAGGACTGCCATTGTCCTGCTTAATTGATCAAGTGTCAGGGCAAAGGGCACGCGAAAGATCGGCGAGACATCGAGCCACACGAACCCAGGTGCCGACGTGGCTGATTGAGCGAAGATCAAGCAGCTGCAGCAAAAACTTACCAGCACGGCGATGATGGAAATTGCGCAGCTCAATGATTTCCATCGAAGCGTGAAGAGTGTTATGACGATCGCGCTTGCCAACGGTGTGAGAAGGATGAGCCACGGATAGAATGAGTTCATTGCTCCCTCTGATTTGCTCGTTAGAACTTCAAGCTGGTAATGTCGTCGACATCCGTGGTCTGCTTTGCGCGATATAGCGCGACGAGAAGCGCGAGTCCCACTGCTACTTCAGCGGCGGCCACTGTGATGACGAAAAATACGAACACCTCCGCGTTATAGTCCGGCAGCCCATTACCTCCGAGACGAAATCGCGAAAAAGCCACCAGCGACAGGTTGGCCGCATTCAACATCAGTTCGAGCGACATCAAAATAATGATCAGATTCCGACGAAGCATCACGCCAGCCAGGCCGATGGTGAAGAGGATTGCGCTAACGACCAAATAATCGCCGAGCGTAATCATATTACCGGGGCTCCCGTCGGCTTAGAAGGACGACTCCGACCGTGGCAACGAGCACCAGGAGGCCGATGATTTGGAACGGCAGATTGTAGTTGGTGAACAGCAGCCGGCCAATGTTCCAGACGTCATCAGTTGTCGATGTGGCCAGCGGAGGAAAGCTTTGCCGCGCACCTTTAAAGTGCCCAATCACAACGCAGATCTGGATGAGCAGGATCACGGCCACGCCAATGCCGCCCACGAAGGCGAGCCAGTTGATCCGCCGTCGTTCTTCGGCGCGAATGTCGAGAAGCATGATGATAAAAAGGAAGAGCACCATTACTGCGCCTGCATAGACCAACACTTGAATAATCCCGACAAAAAAGGCGTCGAGCGACATGAACAGCGCTGATAATCCCAGGAACGAAACAACTAAACTAAGCGCGCTCGCGACTGGGTTTCGATTCAGAACGACAGCCCCGCCGAAAATCACGGTCAGCACTGCAAATATCCAAAATAGAAACGGATACATCGGATTATTGGAATAATGGAGTGAGGAAGTGATGGAGTAGTGACTTTCTCGCGCTGACCAACGCTCCAATACTCCAACACTCCGTCACTCCAGGTCTCATCACTTTTTCTCGTTCCACTTCAGTACTACGCCGTGCATCACTCCCCCGATCTCAAGAAGTTTCTGTTTGTCATGCACCATGTCGGCACGCGTGAAGCCGGTGATGGCGTAGTCTTTGCGCAAAAAAATCGCCTGCTCCGGACAAACTTCCTCGCACATCCCGCAGTAAATGCAGCGGATCATGTCGATATCGAATTCTTGAGGAAATTTTTCGACCTTGGCGAAACGGTCGCTCGGAGCAATCTCGCCGGGAATAATTTTGATTGCGCGCGGCGGACAAATGAATTCGCAAAGCTGACATGCGACACAGCGAACCCGTCCACCCGAATCGCGCACTAGCGCGGGGGCACCGCGGTAATAATCCGGCAGGTGACTGTCCCATTTTTGCTCGGGATACTGCATCGTCACCTTGGTGCGCCCGAACAGCATATTTTTGAAATGCTTCAACGTGATTGCCAGGCCGGCGGCAATGGCTGGCAAATACAATCGCTCGCGCCAATTCAATTTGGGTCGTGGAACGGTGATAGTCATTCCTAATCTTCCGCTTCCTCTACCACTGCTCTCTCCCCATACTCACCTGAATCTTCGGCGATCCGACAACCTAGTTGATCGAGCATGGCGAAGAGCATCTTGACGATTTCTTCGAGAATTGCTTTTCCTTTAACAATCACATCCGCAGGGCAGCAACGCCGTGCTACTACGAGATCCAGACACGCTGCGGATTCCAAGGCAGAACCATGGGCAATTTGGAAAAACCGTGCTCTGTCCTGTCGCGAGAACTTGCCATTTCGCTCGGCGATATTCAGGGCGATGCTGTCCCCTGAACGTTCCAAATGGTCGCGGGTGGAGGTCTTTTTGTCTAGCGATTCGATAAGATCTTGCGACCAAGTCCCAAATTGCAACGCTCGTTGATACACGATGAGCTTCTCGTGATGGAATGGCATTTTAGAATTCAGGTGAGATTAAGAGGAAGAGGGAGAGGAAGTTCAAAAGGGAACGTAAGCGAGAATCCCTGCCACGATAAAAATGTTCACCAACGCGATTTCAAAAAAGAAAAGCCAGCCCAGCCGCATTAGCTGATCCCATCGAAATCGCGGAAGCGTCCAGCGCACCCACATAAAGAAAAAGATCACTACGGCGACCTTTGCGAAGAAAACAGCGATGTTGATCAGCCCGAAGATCCAGCCGTGTGAGCCATCGGGTATGCCCGGAAAATGCCAGCCGCCAAAAAATAATGTCACCACAACAGCGGAGCCGGTGATCATTGCGGCGTATTCACCGAGAAAATAAAGCGCGAACTTCATCGAGCTGTATTCGGTGTTATAGCCGCCTGCGAGCTCCTGTTCGGCCTCCGGCAAATCGAACGGCAGCCGGTTCGTTTCGGCGAAAATCGCGATCATGAAGACCAGGAACGAGATCATCATTGGAATCGTCAGCAGCCATTTCCATGGATTCATCCAATCGCCAACGAAAGGCGCAATAAACCAGCCGTGCCCGATCTGGTATTGCACTACGCTCGTTAGCCGCAGACTTCCGACGATCAGGAAAACCGGAATCACCGCCAGTCCGAGCGAAAGCTCGTACGAAAGCATTTGTGCGCTGGAACGAATGCCACCGAGGAAAGGATATTTCGAGTTAGACGCCCAACCGCCAATGACGATCCCGTAAACGCCTAACGAGGAGATCGCGAAGACAAAAAAGATTCCGACGTTCACGTCGGCAATCACCATGGGCACACCGAACAACGTGCTGCCGAACGGCACTACCGCGAAGGTAATGATGGCCGGCATCACCGCGAGGCAGGGTGCAAGCCAGTAATAAAATGTATTTGTAGCGTGCGGCGTGAAATCTTCTTTGAGCAGAAGCTTGAACATGTCCGCAAGCGGCTGAAGAAGCCCGGCCGGCCCAACCCGATTCGGCCCGACCCGGTCCTGAATAAATGCGCTGACCCGGCGTTCTGCGTACACAGCGTAGGACACCATGAATAAGATCACTCCCAGTAGGATTCCGATCTTCAGGAGCGAAGTGATGAGGAAAAAAGTGTCCATTATGACTACAGCTACCGGCGGGGCGCCTCTTGTGGTTCCGTTTGTCGAGCCATCGAGGCGTTGGGATGAGCGTGCGTGTGATCCGGCTGCGAGTGAACAGCGCGGCGTGCAGCCTGGACGGCAATGGCTTGTTCGATCGCGTCTTCGTCACTGGGATGAGTCGGCGGGAGTTCTTCCATTTTCAGAATCTGCACACCGAGATCGCCAATCTTGCTGAGACTTAGCCCGGCGAATTGTGGGACTGTTTCGCTGATTCGCCGGAAAACGTCTTCAATCGAATGAAGCGAGTCGCCGCCGCCGGTTGCCTGCAGAAGATCGCGTAAAATCTCCCAATCATCACGAGCATTGCCAGGCGGGCGAATAGCGCGATTGAGTCGTTGCAAGCGGCCCCTGCCATTGACCATTGAGCCACGTTTCTCCGCAAAACCGCAGGCGGGAAGGACAACGGTCGCGTTTTTCGTGGCTTCGTTAGGCAAAGTATTCATCACGATCAGGGCCGGCATTTTGGCGAGTTCTTCCACCGACAGACCGAGGTGCATCGCATTCTCTTTCAAAATCACCAAACCTTTGATTGCTCCTGACCTCACCGCACCGGCAATGCTCACCAGTTTTGCGCCGGGCGCGGAACCCGAACCTAGAATCAATCGCGCGCCGTTGGTGTTTGGATTGCGATCTTTGCTCAACAAAATGTGATCTGCTTTTCCGCGCCTCGGGACGATGTCGATCCTTTTCACACCTAACGAGTTAGCCAATTGGGCCGTTAGCCAAAGTTCTTCGTTAGTCATTCGCCCCGAAGCGACGATGGCAATTTCGGACCCGCCAAACTGCTTCAACTGGAGCGCCGCCTGCCCAATTGCGGTCGGCCAATCGGCTGGGACCAATCTTCCGTCGGAACGAATCTGCGGCTCCAGTAAGCGGTCCGGAGCCTCGAGATATTTATAATTGAGCCGGCCATGATCGCACATCCAACAGGAGTTAACATGATCGTTCTCTCTTGGCGTTAGCCGGTAGATCACGTCTTCGCGAGTTCCGACAACTGTATTACACCCCGTCGCACAAGTCGTGCAGATGCTCTTCGTTTCTTTCAGAAACCAGACCCGCATCTTGAAGCGGAAATCGGTCGAAGTCAGCGCGCCTACAGGGCAAATATCGACCGTGTTAAGCGAATAATTGTTATCCAAAGACCTGCCGGGATGTGCTGTGAGAATGGTGTGACTGCCGCGATCGATAAAGCCGAGCACGTCGTCATGCGCAACTTCCTGGCAGAAACGAATGCAGCGCGAGCACAGAATGCAACGCTCGTCATCAAGCGTCACCCGCGGTCCGAGTTGCACATTTTTCGGTTTCTTGACTTTATTCTCAAGAAATCGGGAGTTTGAATTCCCGTAATCGACACTGAACTCCTGCAAACGACATTCCCCGGCCTGATCGCAGATCGGACAGTCGAGCGGGTGATTGATCAGAAGGAATTCCATGACGCCGCGCTGACATTCTTTCACCAGCGGCGAGTCGGTGCGAACGGCCATGCCTTCGGCCACATCCTGTGCGCAGGAAATCTGAGGGCGCGGCATCCAGTTGATGATCGGCTTGCCGTCGGCGCCTAGCTCCGGCTTGCGATCAGGCCCCAGCCTCGGAAATCCCATTTCGATCAAACACATCCGGCAATTGCCCGGCGAGCTAAGCTTTTTGTGATAGCAATACCGCGGCACGAAAACGCCAACCCGCTCACACGCCTCGATCACCCGGGTGCCCTTCGGAAACTGATGCCAGACGCCGTCAATCTGGACGTTCAAAAGTGGAGGATTCGGATCGGACATAGCTAAGGAAAGCAGGAACACAGGAATTCTTTTACAATTGTAAGTCCGCGTTCTCGAAGCTTCGCTCGCGACGAACTCGCTTCACTGTCAATGGCATCGACGAAAAATTCAGAATTAAACCGTCGGATAATCCCGCGGCTTTGAGGTAACTGCGGACGATTGCGAAGTGCACTTTGTCTACCATCTCCACAGCCTTTAATTCGACTACGATTTTGCGTTCGACTAAGAAATCGAGTCGGTGCTCGCCGATCTGGTGGTCGCGATAAAACAACGGGATCGCCTGTTGCCGCACAAATGCAATTCCACGGAGAGCAAATTCAACTCCAAGAGCCTGCTCATAAACCGATTCCAGAAACCCAGGCCCGAGTTCGCGATGCACGGTGATCGCAGCTGCAATGATTGACTCTGTAATTTCTGAGTGCCTTAACAGTGTTCCTGCTTTCCTGCTTTCCTGAGACATATCAAATCGTTCCTTTCGCGCCGGCTTTTTCCCAGCCGGGGTCGTGGGCCATGGGGACGGTGGCAATCGATTGTTCCTCGATCAATTCTTCGGATGTGTATTCGGGCGGAAGGGGCGGGGGAATGGGTTTTTGGGCGCGTGCGCCAAATTCTTCCGGGAATTTTTCGACAAAACTTTGAGTTGGCCAGGCACATGCCTCGCCAAACGCGCAAATCGTGCGGCCTGCGATGTTATCGCCAATCGTTTTCAGTTGTTTCGGATCTTCAACCACGCCGCCGCCGCGCAGCATGCGGTCGGTGATTTTTTGCATCCAAAGCGAGCCTTCCCGGCAAGGTGTGCATTGGCCGCAGCTCTCATGCGCGTAAAACTTGTTGATGTTGTTGAGAGTCCAGACCATGTCGCGCGAATCGTCCAGCACGATCACGCCGCCGGAACCCGCCATTGAGCCCGCTGCAGCGAGTGAATCGAAATCCATTGGGATATCCTCGATGAAAAGTTCGCGTTCAATCGTCGAGCCGTCAGCCTGTCGTTCCTTCAGCTTGAATCGTTCATCCGCGCGCAAGACTTTCGCGGAGCTGCCGCCGGGAATAATGGCCTTTAACTTCCGGCCTGGTCGCAAGCCGCCGGCCATCTCGTAAATCACTTGACCCATTGTAACTGCGCCGACTTCAACTTCAAAGTATCCTGGACGCTGCACATCGCCGCTGACGCAGAGAACTCGCGTGCCAGTGTTGTTAGGCCGGCCGAGGCGCGCATACTCCGCGCCGCCCATGGCTATGATGTGTTTAATGTTACAAAGAGTCTCGACGTTGTTGACGATGGTCGGACACATATAGAGCCCCAGCACGGCGGGAAAATAAGGAGGCTTGATCCGGGGATAACCACGTTTTCCCTCGAGCGATTCAATTAAACCCGTTTCCTCGCCGCAGATATATGCACCCGCGCCGCGATGGACGTAGAACTCAACGTCGAATCCGGACCCAAGAATGTTTTTGCCTAGGAAATTGTGCTGCCGCGCTTCCTCGATGGCGCGCTCGAGGATTTTGGCGCCTTCCGGGAATTCTCCACGGATATAAATGTACGCGGTGTGCGCTCCGAGGGCATGGCACGATATCAACATCCCTTCCAGCAACTGGTGCGGATCGTCGTGAATGATGTAGCGATCTTTGAATGTGCCCGGCTCCGATTCATCCGCGTTGCAGATCAAATACACCGGCCGTTTTTCGTCGGGCTTGATAAAACTCCACTTCAAACCGCAGGAGAATCCTGCTCCGCCACGGCCGCGGAGTCCTGAGTTTTTGACTTTGTTGACGATATCATCGCGCGACAAAGTCAACGCTTGCCGTAATTGCTCGTAACCGCCGTCGCGGAGATAACAATCGATGTCGGTGGTCCAACCCGGGCGGCCGATATTTTTGTAAACCAGGCGGTGTTCCAACGGGTGAGGCGGCCACGTCAATGGCCGATTGCCGATTGGCGATTGTTTGCCCGCCGTAGTCTCAGCGAAGGCGGGCCGATTTATTAGCAGTTCTGCTGCAGAATTTGGATTCACTTCTTCGCGTAGTTCTTCGCCGACCATGCACACCGGCGCGGTGTGGCAACTGGCAAGGCATTCTACAAATTCAACGCTGTAAGTTCCATCAGCGCTGACTGCGATCGGACTATGCACTTGTTCGCCGTCCTTCGGGCGTCGGATTCCGAGATTTGCGCACAAATTCTCCATTACATCCAAGCCACCTGCCATCGCGCAACTCAGGGTGCGGCAGACCCGGATATGGGTTTTGCCGGCGGGATGCTGGCGAAACATTGGATAAAACGTGACCACCTCAAGAATGTTTATTGGTTGGAGGCCGAGTTTATTCGCGATCCAGAAAACGGCTTCGTCGCTGATGAACCCGAAGTGTTCCTGCCACAAATGCAACAGCGGCAGCGCCGCGCTCCGACGGTGCTCGCTTGGATACCGGGCAATCGCCGCGTCCATTTTTTGCTCCAGTTCGGCTGGAATCTGGATAGGCGTTATGTCTGCCATCGGTGAACCTAAACCAGCGCAGTGATACGCGGCAAATCGCGTTTCGTCGCTGTCAAATCAAACAGCGCCGCCTCGTTCTGTCGCGAAGCTTTGAAAGTGCGACCTCTCGCGCGTGGATCAATCGGAGATCGTGCTATCTTTCGATTGCACTTTATCGTCCTTGAAAACGATCGTGACCGTATCTTTGCCCTGCCGATAAACGTAGGTCATTTGCTTGGTTATCGTCGGGTCCTCAATTTTGGCCGAAGTCGGTTGACCCAAAATTGATTCCACCTGCTTCTTCGACATGCCTTCCATGACCTGATCCACGTTCGCTTTAGTGATTCGCTTGCCCATGCAGGAGACGGAAAGTGCGATCAAAACTACAAGCACCAGACGCGCAAATGTTTGTAGCATTGATTTCATGGCTCTATCATCTATCGCATTCGCCCATCACGAAGTCCAGACTGCCGAGGACCGCGGGGACGTCGCTAATCAGGCAACCTGGCAAAAGCTCCGGGAGGATGCTGAGGTTTACGAACGACGGCGCGCGAATTTTCAACCGATACGGAACACCTCCGCCACGGCTATTTATGTAAAAACCCAGCTCACCCTTGGGATTTTCCGCCCCGAAATAGACTTCGCCCGCCGGCGCATCGAGCCCTTCGGTCACTACAATGAAATGATGGATTAATTCTTCCATTTTTGTCATGACTCGCGATTTCGGCGGCGTCATATTTTTCCAATTCAAGACATTGATTGGACCGCTGGGAAGCTTATCGATGGCCTGCCGCAAAATTCGCGCGCTCTGGCGCATCTCCTCAAGTCGCACCAGATAACGATCGTAACAATCGCCCGAACTGCCGATTACCACGTCGAAATCGTACTGTTCGTAATCGAGATAAGGATGTTTACGGCGCAAATCATGTTCGATTCCACTTCCTCGAAGATTTGGGCCAGAAATCGCATATGCGATCGCGCGCTCTTTTGAGATCACACCAATGTCTTTTGTGCGATCGACAAAAATCTTGTTGCGGGTCAGCAGCCTGTCGCATTCGTCGAGACTGGGACCAAACTCGTCGAGGAACTTTGTGAGTTGTGGGATGAAGTCTTCCGGAAGATCGCGGATTTGCCCGCCAACTCGCGTGTACGAGGTGGTAAAACGTGCGCCAGTTAGAAGTTCGAAAAGGTTATAAAGTTTTTCGCGCTCAGTGAATGTGTAGAGAAAAACTGACATCGCACCGAGGTCGAGCGCCATCGCGCCGAGTCCGAGGAGGTGCGAGGAAATACGCGATGTCTCGCAGCAAATCGTGCGGATCGTTTTTCCGCGTGGCGGAATCTCCCAGTCCATTAATTTTTCAACCGCGAGCGCGTAAGCCACGTTATTCGACAGCGGCGCGAGATAATCGAGCCGGTCGGTATATGGCACGAATTGATTGTATTGCATGTTCTCGGCGATCTTTTCATCGCCGCGATGGAGGAATCCGATGTCCGGCGTGGCTTTGGTGATGATTTCACCATCGAGTTCCAGCACCAGTCGCAACACACCGTGCGTGGCTGGGTGCGAGGGGCCCATGTTGAGCACCATCTTTTCGCCAAGATCTTCATCCCCGGGCTGGCGCAGTGCCGCCTCGGCTGCGGCCACACGGGTAACCGGGTCCGGTGATTCAATCTCGCGTGTCGTAAACCGCATAGTAAAGAAATTACAACGCTAGGATAACGCTTACGGTGCCGAGTCAACTCTCCCAGGTGAATCGGCTTCTCCGCAGACGATGGGAAAAGGATCGCCGAAGGCGCAAGTTTGCTGGCAACGCCGGTGTGTTCACCTGACGCGCCCGGAGATCGCGTTCCACCGGCGACGATTTCTTTGTCTGAGCGGGTCAATTCCTTCACAGATGCATCGAACTCTTGGAAATCGTCGGCAGCTCCCGATAAGGCGCTCGCGCTTGGCGCGAAACACGATTAACTACGTCCCATATGGCAAAGAAAATGGCGCTACTTTTCGCCGGTCAGGGCGCGCAATGCGTTGGTATGGGGCGCGATCTCGCGGAACGATATCCCGTCGCTGCGGATTTGTTTCGGGAGGCTGACGAAATTCTCGGTCGAAATTTACGCGACATTGCCTGGAACGGCCCGTTGGAGGATTTGACCAGGACATCGAATTGTCAGCCGGCGCTTTACATTCATTCTCTGGCGGCGCTGGCAGCGTTGCGCGACGTCTTCGGCGACTTTGAGGTCGGCGGCGCGGCAGGCCTGTCGTTAGGCGAAATCACCGCACACGCTGCGGCTGGCACGTTCGATTTTGCGACCGGTCTGAAGCTTGTGCAACAGAGGGGCGAATTCATGGACGAAGCGTGCGCAACAACGCAAGGCGGCATGGCGGCGATGATTGGTGGTTTGGAGAACGACGTGCGCCGGCTCGCCGCGGATGAAGATGTCGATATCGCCAACATCAATGCGCCTAACCAGATCGTCATTTCCGGCGAATTGGCGAATGTTGAAACGTCTGTCGGTGTTGCCAGAGAATACGGCATAGGTCGCGCCATGATGCTCAATGTCGCCGGCGCATATCATTCGCGTCTTATGGAAAGTGCCTACGTGAAATTGGAGAAAGTGCTCGCCGATGTGCCGATACAATCGCCGCGTTTTCCCGTGATTAGCAACGTAACCGGCGAAAAGGTGAAAACGCCTCAGGAAGTCCGGGAGACTCTTCGCGATCAAGTCACCGGTACGGTACGGTGGACAGACTGCATGCAGCGTCTTATCGACCTCGGCTGCGATTTTTTTATTGAGCTTGGCCCGGGCAATGTGCTGGCAGGTTTATTGAAACGAACGAACCGCGAGATTGCTGTCATTTCGATTGGCGATGGTGAATCCGTTGACAAGTGCTGCGGGGTACTGTCATAACCGTTCGGTGTGACGAAAGGGAAGCGATGCGAGGACGCATCGCCGCGCCCGCATGGCTGCGCGAAGCTGCTGCGAGGAGGACACTCCCAAAGTTTCGCAAAACAAATCAACCACATGGACATTTTGCACGACGGGGTTGGGGAATATGCACGCGTCCCAGCGTCTGTTTTGAACGCAGCTGCTCTGCATCGACAAAACACTTCTGGTTAGGTATTTTCCCAATATGACACTGCAACAGCGTGTGGATTCAGATCTGAAGGAGGCGATGCGCGCCAAAAACGCAGCGAAACTTGGCGTGTTGCGCATGCTTAAATCGGCATTGAAATACGCAGCGATCGAAAAATCCGGCGCAGAGGCCGAACTGAGTGACCCTGAAGCTATCCAGGTGATTCGGAAGCAAGCGAAGCAACGTTACGATTCGATCGAAAGTTTTGAAAAAGGCGGCCGCGCTGAATTGGCCAACAAAGAAAAGGAAGAGCTGGCGATTTTGAATACTTACCTGCCGCGAGCGATGAGCCCGGAGGAGGTGGCGAAAGTCGTCCGCGAAACAATTGGTGAGGTCGGTGCCGCGTCCAAAGCACAAATGGGTGCAGTGATGAAAGCGTTGCAGGCGAAGGTAGGCGGTCGCGTGGATGGCAAAACGCTTAGCGCGGAAGTGGCGCAACAACTAAATCCGTGAACCGAAAATCGAGAATCGTGAATCGGTTTCACTGGAGCCGACCGCATTCCTGCATCGTTAACGGCCCGAGGGCGGGCCGGCTCCATGGCGATGTAACGATTTACGTTTAGAATGCTCAGCGCCATCATCGTAGCCGGCGGGAGCAGCCGACGCATGGGGTTCGATAAATTGTTTGCGGTGATTGCGGGCGAACCGGTAATCGCTCACGCAATTCGCGCCTTCGAACGCACTACTTCCGTAAGCGAAATCGTCGTTGTGGCGCGTGAACAATGTCATGATGAAATCAGAAAAATTGTTTCCGGCGCGGGGTTAAAAAAGGTCCATGCGATTATCGGCGGTGGAGAACGCCGGCAGGATTCCGTTCGGGCTGGATTGGATCGCGTCGATCGTAAGGCACAACATATCGCTGTGCACGATGCGGCTCGACCATTGATTACTCCGACGCAAATCGAACAGGCGTTCGAACAGGCCCGCATTCATGGTGCGGCTGCTTTGGCACAGCCAGTCAACGACACGTTAAAACGCGCGGATGCCGATCTTTTGGTGGTTGGTTCGGTCGATCGTCAACACCTTTGCGCAATGCAAACACCACAGATTTTCGAACGCAAATTGCTTGAGAACGCCTACCGCGTTGTGTATACGGAAAACGTTTTGGTGACGGATGAAGTTTCAGCAATCGAGCGGCTAGGTCACAAGATTGCTCTCGTTCCTAACGACGATTTCAATTTCAAAATCACTTATCCGCGCGATTTACCGGTTGCAGATTTTATTCTTCGCGACCGGGCGAAGAGTGGCCGGTAGGACGCGTCACTCCGTGCGCGCCGCTGCAAGGTGGAGAATCACGGGCGGCGTATCCCGAAATATCGGGACCCGCACTGCCAATCGGTTTGTTCTGTCTTCAGCGTCCCATTGCCAGACGCTCGGATAAGAGCCGAGGCAGACCAGCTTTGGTGATTTTCTTCTGCGCGGCGGCGAGATCGTATTTAACTCGCAATAATTCGACGAGATTGTTGTCAGCATCGTAAATGCAATATCCGGCACGCCAGTTTCCGTCGCGCGGTTGTCCAACGCTCCCGGCGTTAATGAAATATTTTTTGCCGGGCTCAATACGAATAAGCTCGGAGTTGTGACGCCGTACGCCGTCGTCGCGCACAAATACCATCGGCACATGGGTGTGACCGAAGAAACAGACAGCGGTCCGCTGATAGGTAAAACTCGCAACGGCATCCAGATTGTTGAATACGTAACCCCATTGCCCGGGTGTATCGAGGGTGGCGTGCACGATGGTAAAATCGTCAACTCGTCGCTGCAACGGAAGGCTGCGCAACCATTCTCTGTCCTCCTCACTCAAACGTTCGCGTGTCCATTCGATCGCCCGTTCGGCGAGTTCGTTGAAACGTTCCGATGACGCAGGAAACGTTGCTTGCTCGTCGTGGTTGCCTTTCACCACCGGACAATCGAGTTCGCGGACAAGCTGGATGCATTCACCCGGATTTGCGTTGTATCCCACAATGTCGCCCAGACAGACGAAATGCGTACATCTGCGTTGACGCGCGTCCGCCATCACGGCTTCAAGCGCTTCAAGATTGGAATGAATGTCACTGAAAATGGCGAACCGCATTGCGACTCCGCGTTAGACCATCGAAAAGTCACAACGTTACAACGGAAGCACGCGGGCGCACCAACGTTTTGCTGCGCAAAAAGAATTTTTGTAACCGAGGCCGACCTAGGGAATTCAGTGACTGAATCGCTTAGTGTTTTGTCAGCGTATCAGGAATTCTTTGGTCCTGCGGAATGGCAAGTTTGTCCTCCAGGAATTTCAGTCGCTTGATCAGGGTCGGAAGTCGTTCCTTCTCGCCCTCGTCGTACAGGCTGCGCAGCCGCTGATAGGCCTCCCGTTCACGGCCTTCGCAATACGAAAGCTCATATGCCGAGAAACGCCGGTCCCACGGCGCTGCTTCCGGCAATACTGCTGCCTTGGCATAATATTCGGCAGCGTGCTCATGGTCCTTGTATTTTTCCTTGTACAACCGTGCTAGCGCTTCATAAAGCTCCGGCCGATCCGGGTTGTTTTTTATCCCGCGCTCAAGGAACTCTTTGCCGATGGCGAAATATTCGCGTTGTGCTTTGACTCGCAGCGCCTGACGCGGCTGGTTGGGATCGTTCATCGCCGCTACACTTGCGTTCCACGCCATGTGCCACGCCGCTGTATCCCAAAACAGCAGCACCCGTGGTTGAAGCGTGGTAATTTGTCGAAACAACCAAAGCATCCGGCCCCATTGGGTGTTTTCCCAGGCGGCATGCGCCTGGATAAAAAGCGCATCGGCGACAATGGCGCGAAATCCGCTCAGGGCAGCGATGAATCCGAGTTGGCCGAGTTTTTCCCGAAGATCGAGATTGAATTCGACGCCCCGGAAATGTTCCTGCCGATGAAGAGTCGCGAGGTCATGTTCGACCGGCAATTTGAGCACGCCTACCACGATCAATACCGCCAGCGTGATCAGGCCTCGCGTCATAATTCTTTTCCGTAAAAGACAAAGATCGCCAGTAACGTGTAAATCACGGTGTAGAAAATCCCCAGTAGCGCAGTTTTGGTGAACACTGCCATGGAAATCGCGGTGCCAGCGACAATGTCGTCCACGAGATTGAACGCCTGCAGATCGGGGAACAGCAGCGCCAGGATGGCGAGAAAAATACGTGTGATTAAACCACCGCCGTGGAAGGTGAGCCAATACTCGCGTGCAGTCGCTTCCAGATGTCCGATAAAATAAATAAAAACCATCACAACGATGGTGAAGATCGTTGAGGTGGCGAAGGTAGAGACAAACAACGTTAGCGCTGTGAGCAGGCACGCTTTGAGAAAGATGATGATGATTCCAGGAACGAGATCTACGTTAAACGCGGACACGCGAACGGCGCGCAGCGCGTCGGCGAGCTGGTCCGGTGGCGCGGTGGCCATTTGTTTCGCCGTGATCTGCAGCACTGCCTGCTCACGCATGTACAGCACTGCCAGAAATGCCGCGACCATTACCAGCGTACTAATCGCCAGCAACAAAAGAACTCCCGCAATTTTACCTACGACATACTCGAAACGCGGCACCGGCTTGGCAAGAATGGTATAAACTGTGCGGTCGTCGATGTCTCGTGGCACCATTCGCGCCGTAGCGACGATCGCCAACAACGAAGTGAACATGGAGATCGCGCCTAACGAAACATCCTTCAGGATCTGAAACTCCTGCTGGAACGAAAACTGCGCCATGAAAATCGAGCTGCCAATCAACAGTAGTCCGAACACCAGCAGCACGTAAAAAACTTTCAGGCGCGTCAGCTCAGTCAGCGTGTTGCTGGTGATGGCGAGAATGCGCGACAACGAAAAAACGCGGTGGCGCTTCGGAATTGTTGAAGCGTTGCCCCGAAAGCTTTCGGGGCCAGGGCTTGATTGCAGCGCTGAAGCGATTTCGCCGTCTGTCATTTCGTTATTGTTAATTTGTCACTCGCGAGTCGAGCGTTTGTCGTTTCCCCCCGTCGATTCCAGGAACAATCTTTCCAGTGTGGTCGTCGATTTTCTTCGCTCGAGCAATTTCGCGTTTGACCGGCCGATACACGATTCGATCTCGTGAACGAGTTCATCGGAAGCGTCGGCAATCACAAGCTCGGTTTGATTTTCAATCGCGATTAAATCCTGCAAACGGCCTTCGCGCACCAGCACGCCATCAGCGAGAATCCCGATGCGGTCGCAAATTTCCTGCGCTTGCGCCAGCAGATGCGACGAGAGCAGCACAGTGATTCCGCGGCGCTTGAGATCCATGATCAAATCGCGAATCTCGCGTGAGCCCGCCGGATCAACGCCGGCTGTTGGTTCATCCAGGACCACCAGCCTTGGATCGTAAATTAACGCCTGCGCCAGTCCGATGCGTTGCAGCATTCCCTTGGAATAAGTGCCCAACCTTCGGTCGCGTGCGTTGTTTAGCCCAACAAGATCCAGCAGTTCGTCGATGCGCTTCTTCAACGTTGCACCTGTCATCCCGCAAAGCCGTCCGAAAAAACGAAGCGTTTCCGCGCCGGTGAGAAATTTGTAGAAATATGGGTTCTCTGGGAGAAAACCAACTGCTTCGCGGCTTTCGACGAGGCGACTATCTCGTCCAAAAATTTCGGTGTGTCCACGCGTCGGCGACACCAGGCCAAGAACAATCTTCAATGTAGTGCTCTTACCCGAACCGTTTGGGCCGAGCAATCCGTACACTTCGCCAGGTTCGATGCGCAGGTTGAGGTCCTTCACTGCGACAACCCTGCGGGTGGGATGGAATGGAACGGGAAAAACCTTGGTCAATCCCTGAACAGCGATGGCCGAAGTGGCCGCCGCGCCGCTGCGCGCTGCATTAGTCATGGCGAATTTCAAACCCGCAGGCTGTGACCGGTTCGTTCAACTTGTTTTCGATTTGTTTGCGAATGAGTGAATGAAGTTCGCTTTCAGCGACCTGGCCGAGAAATGCGCGTACCTCTTCCTCATGGCCTGTAACGTGAAGTTCTACGCGACCGTCCGGCAGGTTGCGCACCCAGCCGGTCACTTCAAAGCCTTTGGCTATCTGGCGCACGCTGAAACGGAACCCGACGCCCTGAACGCGACCTTCATAGAACACCTGAAGCGAGATCATGACCTGCTCCAAGTTAGAACCCGGCCATCGTCTATTTATACGAATAGACGAGACAGAAACTGCCTTCCTGACCTTCGAGCGACTCGACAGATACAAAGTATTGGCCGCTATTCTCGGGCGCGAAACCGGCGGCTGTTTTTCCTTCGTTATTGAAATCCTCCGTCTTCATTTGATTCCCTGTTTCGTCGTAAATGCTGACGCCGACTTTTTTTAGCGGCTCCGCTGTGCCCAGAGAAAACCAATACTGATTTCCCGCAAAAAGGTTCACCGCGATGATGGCGCGATCGTGTGGCTTAAGCATTCCGCACGAATGTCCATCTCGAATCTTGAACCCGTCATTTCCAAATGCTCCAGCGAGTTCGAGTGCGTCTCGGCGGGCAATTACTTCAGCGTCTGTGTCTGCGCGTAGAACAACGGTTGCGCCCAGGGCAAAAATTATGGAGAAAAATCGCAGGCAAAATTTCATTTGGCTAATCCTTGCTCTCTATTTTTGTCATTAACTTGCCGACTGCCTCATTGAGCTTCTTAACGTCTTCCGCAGTCGGCGCCTTTCCCTCGGGGAACGAAACGAGTTTCTGAATTCCCGTGAGTTGTTCGCTAACGTCTTTGACTAACGGCTCCTGGCGTAATTCAGGAGAAATTGCATTCAGCTTTGACTGCATGAAGGCAACCAGAGCCGGTTCGCGCAGAACCTTCGCAGCGGCGTCGTTGTAATTTTTGATGATCGCACCGGTGACCACCTGCGTTCCGCGGATCCACCCCCCAATAGTCACCAGGATCACCAGGTCCTGGTCGGCATGCGATTGCATCGAGGTTTTCACCTCGTTTTGCGTCGCTTCCAATTCCTCCTGGAGTGTGTCCCATTGGTTGTTCTCGGCAAAATCATTGATGCTATTGCCGCGGCTCAGCAATTGCTCGCTCACCCCGAGCGCCTTTCCCAGCTTCATGATGTCCGAGCCAATATTCTTCACCTGCTGGCCGTCCTTCGCTTCCACAGCGATGAACCCATCGGCTATTAGACCGCCGAGGTTAAGGGCGATCTGCGCGCGATTGGCGTAGGTCACAGGAATCGGGGCACGGTATTGAGCGGACCAATTAATTTTTCCTGATTTGCCGAGCGCAGCGAACAGCTCGCCAGGCGTCGGAACAGTGATCGAATCGGTTTTAACAGCTTTTGCCATTTGATCCGACGATAGATGTTGTCCTTCCTCGGCCACCGTTAAGGAAATAACAGCAATCAAGGCAAGCATGGACAGTGCAACCAAACGAATCATCGCGAAGATTATGCGTGCCTTAACGAAATTGCCAATCGGAATCTCTCACGCCGCAAAACTCCAGTTAGGGCCTCCCATTTCAATTTCTGCTCACATATCTGGTCAAACACTAAAATGACCGCATGGGGTTGAGCCATTCGTAAGCTCCACAGAGGCGTGATGGAGTTTGCCTCATGAAGACAAAGCTGTTCTAGTCGGCAGAACGTATGGCGAGCACCACTATTACCCACCTTCACGCCCGCGAAATTTTGGATTCACGCGGCAATCCGACCATCGAAGCGGATGTCCAGGTGGCAAGCGGAGCGCTGGGGCGAGCGGCCGTTCCCAGCGGGGCGAGCACCGGCGAACATGAAGCCTTGGAATTGCGGGATGGCGACAAGAGTCGCTTCGGCGGCAAAAGCGTGACAAAAGCGGTGGGCAACGTGAACCACAAAATTGCGCCGATCCTGAACGGACTGGATGCTCGAGATCAGGCGATGATCGACAACAAACTGATCGAGATCGACGGAACACCGACCAAGAAAAATCTCGGGGCGAATGCCACGCTGGCCGTTTCGCTCGCAGTGGCCCGCGCGGCCGCTGCCGCTGAAAACCTGCCGCTCTTCCGGTACCTCGGCGGCCCTGAAGCGCGGGTGCTTCCAGTGCCGATGATGAACATCCTGAATGGCGGCGCCCATTCAGACGCGCCAATCGATTTCCAGGAATTCATGATCGTTCCACGTGGCGCGCCGACTTATTCGGAAGGTTTACGTTACGGCACGGAAGTATATCACGCACTTAAGTCTGTGTTGAAGGCGCGGCATCTTTCCACGGCTATTGGCGACGAAGGCGGATTTGCGCCGCAACTCGATTCCGCTGAAGACGCGTTGGAATCGATTTCGGCAGCTGTTGGGAAGGCCGGTTACAAGCTGGGCGAACAGATCTTCATCGCACTTGACCCCGCGGCGTCGGAGTTTTACGACAGCGAGCAAAATCTTTATGTTTTCAAGAAATCTGATCGGTCAAAAAAGACCGCCGAAGAATTGGTCGATTATTACGCCGAGCTTTGTGCGCGTTTCCCGATCATCTCGATTGAGGATGGTTGCGCCGAGAACGATTGGGATGGCTGGAAAAAATTGACGGAAAAACTTGGTTCCAAAATCCAACTCGTCGGTGACGATCTTTTCGTCACCAACGTGAAATTCCTCGAAAAGGGAATCGCCGAGCACGTGGCGAACTCCATTCTTATCAAAGTAAATCAGATCGGCACGCTGACGGAAACGCTGGCAACGATCGAAGTAGCAAAGAAAAATAATTACACGACCGTGATCAGTCATCGGTCTGGCGAAACTGAGGACACCACCATCGCCGACATCGCCGTGGGAACAAACGCCGGGCAGATCAAGACGGGTGCACCATGCCGGAGCGACCGAGTGGCGAAGTACAACCAGTTGTTGCGGATCGAAGAAGAACTTGGTGACAAAGCCGTGTACGGCGCTACAATCCGCTGAAGTGGAGCACGGCTACTCTGATTTCCGCGCGCGTCGCGAAGCCTCAGTCTGGCAGCGACTTAACCGGATTCTCCTCGTTCTGCTGATCATCGCGATCTGGCTTGTTATCGTTAGTCTGTTTGTGCCGCCTTATAAGAAATTGATGCAGAGCCGCACAGAGATCGATAACCTTCAGCAGCAAGTTACCGAGCAACAGACTTTGCTGGCGCGGCAAACTCGAGAAGTCACTTTGCTCAAGACCGACGTGAGTTATCTGGAAACGATCGCACGCGACCGCCTTGATCTGATGAAGGAAGGCGAAACCATTTTTCGCCTGGAAACTGCGCGCGCGAAGACCAAGCCCGCGGCTCCCGCACGCAAGTAGATGTAGAGGCGCTCCTGCCGGCGGGAGCACCTATTCTAGATTCAGAGATCTCCGAGCTCGATGGCTTTTCTCGCCGAAGGCGCAGTCTCAACTTTGGCGGCAAAGCCGCTGATTTCAGACAACGCGCCCGGAGGTCGCGTTCCACCTTTCCAACTTTGTGACGTTCGAGATAAACGCCGCTACATTTTTGCAGTTTGCGCACAATCAAACTATCGTTCCGTCATGCCAACGGAAATCTCCATTCCAGATGCTGAAGATCTGAAATCGCGCGTGCGCGAATTGCGGAGGTTTCTTTGACGTCGAGCAACTTCAGAAGAATCTAGCTGCAATCGAAGCGCGAATGGCTGCGCCCGATTTCTGGTCGAATCGGGAGCGCGCACAGGCGGATGTCGAGGAAGTTTCGCGATTGCGTTCATCGATCAATCCATTCCAACAGTTGGAGCGGGAGATCGAAGATTTCAGCGCGTTGCAGGAGCTCGCCGCCGAAGAAAGCGATCCGGCGCATCGCGCGCAGGCGGAGAAAGAAGTGGCGGTCGAACACGATCGATTGGCTCACAAGCTGGACGAGTTTGAGCTTCGCCAG
>DATDFM010000207.1:0-10780 GCA_036522635.1 Candidatus Udaeobacter sp.
CCAATTACTGGCAGAACTCGATCTCGAAGCGAAGGCACAACGAGCGCGAATTGAAAAAAGCGGTCATTAACCGCCGCAAATTCCTCACTCAGCACCGTCGGTGAGCAACATCGCGTTCGCCGCATCGTGGCGCACGCGGTAGGACTTTCTTTCTTTGGTCCGCGAAGTCAGGATTGATCTTTTCCATTTCTTCAGGAGTTGGACCAGAGCTTAGAATTTCCCAACCTCGAGAACATCTTTCCAAACTTCGTACCTCCAATCCTGGAAGCAACGCAAATTCACCAAACTTGCACAGCAAAGCCTTATTTAGGACTATCCAAAAAAGAATGAAGAGAGAAACGAAAATGAGGAGCAAAATCAGTGGCTATATCTTGCGCAGCGCTGCTTACGCTCTGTTTCTGTCGGTAGGCTTTATCGCGGCTAGTGCAGCGTTTCAGTCGCCTAACAAATGGTATAAATCCGCCGTGGCGACTAGCAGCTATGACAACATGATCAAAAGTCCGAGCCAAGTCAGAGGGCTCAGCTTCGCCGAGCGCGTAGCGTATCAGCGAGCGATCGAAGAGGTTTATTGGCGTCACCGTATTTGGCCCCGCAACAGCGGGGAGAATCCCGCTCCCAAGCCTCCGCTCGATGCGGTCATGTCTCAGGGACAACTGGAAAACAAGGTTACGGATTATCTACAGAAGTCACAGACGTTGGAGGATTACTGGCAACAGCCGATCACTGCCGAGCAGTTACAGGCGGAGATGGATCGTATGGCGCAGCACACCAAACAACCCGAGGTATTGCGCGAGGTGTTTGCAGCGCTCGGGAACGATCCGTTTGTCATCGCGGAATGTCTCGTCCGCCCCGTGTTAGCTGAGCGTTTGTTAACGCATTCAGCTAGCGAGCAAGTAAAACAAACGAGCGGAAGTTATGAGCGGGTTGCAGCTGCTTTTGGCGCTTATCGCCTGCCCTCGATCTCCGAAAACGGTGAATGCACGGATGATACCTGGACGGCTACGACCACCTCTAATGCTCCTACTGCCCGAGCCGGTCACACGGCAGTCTGGACCGGCAGTGAAATGATCGTCTGGGGTGGAACTGCCGATGGCCATAACTATCCGAACACTGGCGGGAGATACAATCCCAGCACAGATAGTTGGACAGCCACCAGCTTGACCAACGCACCGACTGGCCGAGACGGTCACACGGCAGTGTGGACCGGTAGTGAAATGATCATCTGGGGCGGATTTGATAACACGGGAGGGAAATACAATCCCGCCACGAATAGTTGGGCTGCCACCAGCGTGGCCAACGCGCCTAGTGGCCGATATAGTCACACGGCAGTCTGGACGGGAAGTGAAATGATCGTCTGGGGTGGTTTGCCGGGTAGCGGCGGATACGCGAATACTGGTGGGAAATACGCTCCGACCACGGATACTTGGACTGTTACAACTACGATCAACGCGCCCGACGCCCGATGGGGTCACACGGCAGTGTGGACCGGCAGTGAAATGATCGTCTGGGGCGGACATGTCTACTTGAACAATGTGGACACCTATTCTAGAACCGGCGGGCGATACGATCCCAGCAGCGATAGTTGGATTGCCACCAGCACGACCAACGCGCCTACTCGCCGAGCCAATCACACGGCGGTCTGGACCGCCAGTGAAATGATCGTTTGGGGTGGCATTGGAGATTCAGGTGCAGTGAGCAACGGCGGGAGATACAATCCCAGCACGGATAGTTGGACAGCCACGAGCTTGACCAACGCGCCCTCTCCCCGCTGGTTGCACACGACAGTCTGGACCGGAAGTAAAATGATCGTCTGGGGTGGGGAATTTCGAGCGAACAGCGGCGGGAGATACGATCCCAGCACGGACAGTTGGACCGCCACCAGCAACACGAATGCGCCGCCTGGCTACATCCATCACACGGCAGTCTGGACCGGCAGTGAAATGATTGTCTGGGGTGGAGATGTATTATCTGGTCTCCCGACCAAAAGCGGGAGGAGGTATTGTGCGCCGGGGTTGCCAGCGCAGTTAGAGAACATCAGTACGCGCGCCTTTGTTCAGACAGGCGACAATGTGATGATTGGCGGATTCATTGTCCAAGGGACCGAACCAAAGAGGGTAATAATTCGCGCCATTGGCCCTGAGCTTGGCGCACCTCCATATAATGTTCCCGGCGCATTGGCTGATCCAACCTTGGAGTTGCACGATGCGACCGGCGCTTTGATCGCATCCAATGACAACTGGCACCAGACAATCATCGGGGGAATTATCACCAGCCAACAATGGGTCGATATCCAGAACAGCGGCTACGTTCCTGGGGACACAAGGGAGTCGGCAATCATTGCTGAACTCCCGGCAGGCAATTACACCGCGATCGTGCGCGGTGTAAATAACACCATCGGAGTTGCTCTCGTAGAAGCGTACGATCTGAGTCCCGAGACTGATTCAATTCTTGGCAACATCAGCACTCGCGGCTTTGTACGGACAGGGGACAATGTGATGATTGGAGGCTTCATCGTTCAAGGGAGCGCGCCAACCAAAGTGATTATTCGCGCAATTGGTCCAGAGCTTGGCGGACCTCCATATAATGTTCCCGGTGCGCTGGCTGATCCCACCTTGGAGCTACACGACAGCACTGGGACTCTAATTGCCTCGAACGATAACTGGCAGCATACGATAATCGGTGGGATTATCACCAGAAACCAAGCCGTCGATATCCGAAATAGCGGCCATGCTCCGGGGAATCCGTTGGAGTCGGCAATCATCGCAGACCTGCCCGCAGGTAACTACACCGCCATCGTGCGCGGTATAAATAACATGACCGGAGTTGGACTCGTGGAAGTATACGGCTTGGGTGAGTGAGTGCTCGAATAACCACTTAGCTAATTTCCGCACGCAGCGAGGCGCGGCCGCAATGCAGCCGGTTCCAGATTTAATCGGATGAGTCTTTGAGCATCGAGCGAATCTGGTCGCGCAACTCCGACGTATTCTCGTGCCCGTGAACGGAGGCGGCATGCTGGACCGCCGCGTCGAGCACTTCTTCTTCCGTGCCGGAAATCTTCAGCGAGCAATTTTTTTCGCTCGGATAATCCCTGCAATCGATAGATTTCCTTGTGTTGGCCATAAGAATTGGAGTGCGAAAGTAGTTTTACTGAGACGAAAAAGCGGCGTCAAGCCGTCGCACTCCAACGCGGCTTCGCCGCAAAAACTTCTGTCTATTCGTGGTTAGCTCTTCTTTAGCTCCGCCAAGTCTTTTAAGACTTGTTCGCTGTGCTCGGCGGGTTTGACGCCGGTATACACTTTTACGACCTCGCCGTCAGGGTTAATGATGAACGTGTTGCGTGCGGCGAGCTTTTGCCCCTTGTAATCCATCACTGAACCGTACTCAGTGGAAACTTTGGCGTCGGGATCCGCGAGCAATTTGAAGTTGAGGCCTTCCTTCGCGCAAAAATCTTTGTGCGATTGCGCCGTATCGACGCTCACTCCGAGAATGACTACGCCGGCCTCGGTGTATTTCGAGAGGTCACGCTGAAAGTTCTGCGCTTCCAGGGTACAACCGCTGGTGAAATCCTTCGGATAGAAATAAAGAACCACCCATTTTCCGTGGTAATCTTTCAGGGTGACCTGCGAACCATCTCCAGTGGTGAGACTGAAACCGGGTGCGGGCTTTCCAACTTCGGGCTGCGTTTGAGATTCTGTTGCCGCCATGCATGTAAACGTTGCAAGACCGATGACCGCTGACAAGATCGCATTTCTGATTTTCATGAGTCAGTTTTGAAGTGCAGAGGCACCCAGTCAAGAGAACCTCTGGGGAGCGCACGCGGCTGGCGTGCTGGCGATGGCGCCCTGGCTATCGCGGACTTTTCGACATGGTGGTCGTCGGAACATTGAGATTTGCCGCGAGGGCGCGGCAAGCGCTCGCGAGACGCGTGCGCTCCCCGGAATGAAAGCTTGCGCTCGAGCGACACCTTTGAGTCAATAACAGCGCTGTTATGCCGAAGCCGGACGTTGCAGAACATCTTCCTATCAAACCGCTACGGCTGATTCTGGGTGTCGTCGCGTGCATCGGGATCGCAAGCACATTGTTTACGCTGCTGTTTGGGTTCATGACCATTCCTGCAAACTCTGTGGGAGTGAGGACGCGGTTTGGCGCTTACCACGACATCGTAAATCCGGGTTTAACCTATGCGATTCCGTATATCGACGAGATTCACATCGTACCGACGCAGCGTTTGCAGAAGCTAGAGTTTGGTTTTTTCACTCCGGGTGCGACAAACCTTTACCAGGGTGATCCGGAATCCCAGGAAACCGAGACGATGATCACGGGCGATCTGAACACCGCCCTTGTGCCGTGGGTGGTGCAATATCGGATCACTGATCCAAAAATGTATTTGTTCGGTGCGCGTGAACCGGAGAAAACATTGCGGGATCTCTCCGAAAGCGTGATGCGCGAAGTTATCGGCGATCGCACGGTCGATGAAGTGCTAACGATTGGGCGTCACGATATCGAGACGTCAACATTGAAACGTCTTGCTGAGCTTTGTTCGCAATACGATTTGGGAATCCAGATTCAACAGGTCCAGCTTACGAGTGTTCGGCCGCCGCCGGCCGTGCAGGCTGCCTTCAACGACGTCAATCAGGCGCAACAGGAAAAGCAAACAGCGATTAATCAGGCCTGGTCCGTGTACAACGATGCAGTTCCGAACGCGCGCGGCCAGGCTAAAGAGCGCGAGAAACAGGCGGAAGCGTACGCATTTCGACGGGTGAATGAAGCCAAAGGCGAAGCACAAAAGTTTTCGCTGTTACTCGCTGAATATCGCAAAGCGCCGGAGGTCACGCGCCGACGCCTTTATCTCGAGGCGATGCAAGCAATCCTGCCGAATTTGCAAAAGAAGATCATCGTCGATGACAGCCTGAAGAATATTCTTCAGACGTTGCCGCTTCAGGCGCCTGGCGAAGCGAGGGGCTCGCCATGAACCTTTGTCATGTTGAGCAAAGCGAAACATCTCTGGATGTGAATTGGCCGACGGCTTCTCTGAAGGATCTGAGATTCTTTGCTGCCCTCAGAATGACAGCAACACACGGACTTAGGTACACAAGAAAATGAACGTGATCGACGTTACTCCGCGACCCGCTGCTGTGACCGCTGCGGTTCGTTTTTTGCAAAGCCCATTCATGTCGATCCTGGGCATTCTGTTCATTTTGACCGCGTTGAAATGGGGAACTCTGCTCTTTGTAGTGCCGCAATACGAAACGGTGATCATCACACGGTTCGGGAAAATCGTTCGCACAATCACCACGCCAGGGTTGAAGATGAAGCTGCCGATTATCGATAAGTTGCAGCGGTTCGACAAACGCATCCTCGCCTGGGACGGGCCACCCACCGAATGTCCGACCAAAGATAAGCTCTACATCATCGTCGATTGTTTCGCCCGGTGGCGAATCAGCGATCCGATGCTGTATTACAATCGACTCAATGACGAGCGGAGCGCGCTCTCGCGCTTGGACGATATTCTCGGCAGCGAAACCCGCACTGCAGTCGCCACACACGATCTGGTCGAAATTATTCGTGTAACCAAAGGGCGAAAACCCGCGCGCGACGAGGAGCTGGAGAAGACCGGCACGGTTCTGCCCACCACAATCCCCGATATCGAATACGGGCGGGGCGAGATCGAGAAACAGATCACCGAGCGCACCCGGCAAAAGATCGCCGACTTTGGGATTGAACTGCTCGATGAGCGTTTCAAGCGCAGCAAATACAATCCGGCGGTGGCCGAGAAAATCATCGAGCGAATGTCCAGTGAGCGACACCAAATCGCAGCACGTTTTCGTTCCGAAGGCCGCGGCGAAGCTGCGAATATTAATGGCCAAAAAGAAAGCGACGTCGCGTCGATCAGTTCTACCGCCACGAAGAATGCGCTTGAAATTGAAGGCAAAGCCGACGCCGAAGCCGCGGCGATTTACGCGGCAGCTTTTGGCCCGCCCGAGGCGCAGGAACTCTATACGTTTTTGCGTAGCCTCGATGTCATGCGCGCCGCGTTCGAAAAGGACACGACCGCAGTCCTTTCCACCAACAGCGATCTTGGTCGAATGTTGAAATCGATGGCCGAAGCAGTGGCTCCGACGAATCCGCCGCGTTGATCGGCCTCCATCCGTCGCGGCAAAACTCGAGGAGGCACAATGGCGCGCTGCCCTTGCCCGTCCGCAAATCATCGGCAGATTGAAATTTCACCTTAATGAAAACAACGCTTGCTCATCAACTTGCCGATTACACGTGCTCACAGCGATTCGAGGATCTTTCCAAGGAAGTCGTGCACGAAGTGAAACGACGCATGATCGATTCCCTGGGCTGTGCCCTGGGTGCATGGAAAGAAGAACCGTTCGTGATCGCGCGAAAAGTGGCCGCAGATTTCTCGGCCAAAGCCGGATCCACAATCTTTGGCACGGATCACAAAGCCCCGCCGGACTGGGCGGCATTCGCCAATGGCTGCGGTATTCGCTATTTCGATTTCAACGACACCTATCTCTCGAAAGAGCCTGCGCATCCCAGTGACAACATTTCGGCCGCATTGGCGGTCGCAGAAAGCGCGGGCGCGGACGGACGCGATTTGATCACGGCCATCGCGATCGCGTACGAAGTGCAATGCCGGTTATGCGACGCGGCGAGTATTCGTGCGCGCGGCTGGGACCACGTGACTTACGGAACGTTCTCGACCGCGCTGGCGTCCGCGAAGTTGATGAAACTGGATTCAGCAAACACGCGGCACGCCGTGAACATTGCGGGCGTCGCCGGCGCGGCCATGCGCCAGGCTCGCGCAGGCGAACTCTCGCATTGGAAAGGTGTAGCTTTTGCCACGGCCGCGCGCCACGGGGTTTTCTCTGCGCTGCTTGCCCGACACGGTATGACCGGCCCTGCGCCGATTTTCGAAGGCGAAATGGGATTTGAGAAACAACTCGGCGTGTCGCTTGGCAACGTGGGCGAGAAATTTCGCGGCTCGCCCACAATGATTTTGAAGACGAGCATCAAATATTGGCCGGCCGAATATCACAGCCAGAGCGCGATTGAATCGGCGCTTTTTTTACGGGACCAGATTGGCGACCTCTCAAAAATCAAAGGCGTGGTGATTGAAAGCCACGACGCTTCAGTGGACATCATCGGGAGCGAACCGGAGAAATGGAAACCGAAGACGCGCGAAACGGCGGACCACAGTCTCCCGTACATCACCGCCATTGCGCTGATTGACGGCGAAATCACCGATCGCCAGTTCGAGCCGGAACGATTCAAAGATCCCAAAGTCTGGAAGTTTTTAGAGAACGTGAAAGTTGAGCGGAACGCGGAATTGAGCGCGATGTATCCGGAAGCCGTTGCCAATATCGTGCACGTTGATCTGACCGATGGGCGGCGATTAACCCGGCGTGTCGATTATCCGCTGGGTAATGCGAAGAACCGGCTCAAAGATTCAGCAGTCGAAGGAAAATTCCGCGCGCTTGTCGAGCCTTTCATTGGGGAGAGGCCAGCGAAAAAGATCATCGAACTTGTTTGGAAATTGGATGAAGCCAAAAACGTGGATGAACTAATGCAGTCGATGCAAATGACGAATGCCAAATAACGAAGCACGAAAGGATGACGAAGCAGCAATGCCGAATTCCGCTCCCACTGTCGTGACGCCTCTTTGTCATTCATTATTCGGATTTCGTTCGTCATTCGTCATTGGGGCTTCGTCATTTGGTCCAGCAAGAGCATGAGCACGAGTAAGAGCAAGAGATTACGAGAGCTGATCTCGACGCGTGCCCTCATGATGCCCGGTGTACCAAACGCATCAATCGCGCGACAGGTGGAGCGCCTTGGGTTTGATGCGGTGTACATTAGCGGCGCGGGAATGGCTAATGCGACAGCTGGCGTCCCAGACATCGGTCTGTTGACGCTAACGGAAGTGGCCCAACTGGCCGGTTATATCGCCAGGGCCGTGAAAATTCCGGCAATCGTCGACGCGGATACGGGGTTTGGCGGTTCGGAAAACGTCGCGCGTACCATCCGCGAGCTGGAAGCGGCAGGCCTGGCCGGTTGTCACATTGAGGACCAGGAATTTCCTAAACGTTGCGGACATCTTTCCGGAAAATCGCTCGTCGAAGTTGAGGAGATGACGGAAAAAATCAAAGCGGCGATAGCTGCGCGACGCGATCCCGATTTTATGGTTATCGCGCGGACCGACGCCCGCGCGTTGGAGGATTTCGATCGAACAGTTGATCGTGCGGAGCGGTACGTGGAAGCAGGTGCGGACGCAATCTTCCCGGAAGCGTTGCAAAGCGTCGACGAGTTTCGTGATTTTGCCAAAAAGGTCAGCGTGCCGCTGCTGGCAAACATGACCGAGTTTGGGAAAAGCCCACTGATTTCGTTTAATGAGTTGGCGGGATTCGGCTATCGCATCGTCATCTTTCCCCAGAGCGCATTCCGCGTCTCAATGAAAGCGAGTCATAAGCTTTTGCGCGCCCTTAAGGAAGCGGGAACGCAAAAGGAATGGCTGGATGAAATGCAGACGCGTGAGGAACTCTACAAATTACTCGACTACGATCCGGCTGCAGAGAAATGGCCGGGCTTGAGCGACTGACGATTTGTCGCCGCGCGTATCGTAGTTACAATCAGCAAACAACATGGGTACTGAAACAAAACCACAATACAGCCCCGGACTGGCCGGGGTAATTGCCGGTGAAACGGCGATCTGCTGGGTCGATCCCGCTGCGGGGTTAATGTATCGGGGCTACGACATTCATGGAATGGCTGAAAAGGCCACTTTTGAGGAGGTTGCTTACCTCCTGCTTAATGGAGAGTTGCCGAATGCGAAGCAAGTGAAGGATTTCACAGAACAAATCGCCAGCCAACGTGCCCTGCCTGGTCCGGTAACCGAAATGTTGCGGCTTTTGCCCAGCGCCACACATCCGATGGACATGTTGCGAACCGGCGTGTCGATGTTGAGCGCATTCGACAAAGATCTGAACGATTATTCGCATGATGCCAATATTCGAAAATCCATTCGGCTGATTGCGCGCGTTTCCACTTTGATCACCGATGGCTGGCGCATTTCGCACGGCGAAAAGCCCTTTCCCGAGAAACCGGAGCTGACGCTGGCGGCGAATTTCTTCTACAAGTTCAACGGTAAAATTCCCGAGCAATGGCAGACCAGGATGCTCGATACAATTTTCAATCTCTACGCCGACCACGAGTACAATGCGTCTACGTTTGCCGCGCGTGTGACTGCCTCTACGCTGGCGGACATTTATGCCGCGGTCACTTCGGCGGTTGCGACTCTGAAAGGTCCGCTGCACGGCGGTGCGAATGAAGAATCCATGAAGATGCTGGAGGAGATCGGAAGTCCCGATCGCGCCGAAGCTTGGTTAATGAAAAAACTCGCCACAAAAGGAAAGATCATGGGATTCGGTCATCGCGTTTACAAAAAAGGCGATTCCCGCGTACCTGCGATGCGTGAGATCGCGCGGGACCTTGGCAAACGAACCGGGAAAGAAAATTGGGTCCCGATTTGCGAGAAACTCGAAGAAGTGATGGACCGCGAGAAACAGCTTTGCGCCAATGTGGATCTGTACGCTGCGCCGGTGTTTTGGATGCTCGGCTTTCCGCCGGAACTGAACACGCCTTTGTTCGCTGCGTCGCGCGTCGCAGGATGGTGCGCCCATGTGGTCGAGCAACACGATAATAATCGTCTCATTCGGCCGCGATCACTCTACGTCGGGCCAGATCTGCGTCCGTATCCCGGTTCGCCCAAAACTTAACTGCAAGGTGGAACGCGTTGTCCTCAACGCGTTGACAAATGGATGCGGCCGGCCGCGTTACTAATTTAATGAGAGACAAATCTTGCGCCTTCGGCGAACGCATCTGGCATCGTCTTCGGAGAAGCCGATCCACCTCTGGCTCATGAGTGAACAATCACTCCAGGAAAAATACGCGCCGAAAAACATGTGTTTCGGCTGTGGGGCGGCTAACCCCGACGGCCTGCACATTCGTAGTTTTCCGAAGGATTCCGATGAATCGCGAGCAGGGGTAGAAGTGATCGCGGAGTGGAAGCCAGAGAAAAAATACGAAGCGTTCGATGGGGTTTTGAACGGCGGGATCATCGGCACGCTTCTCGACTGTCATTGCAACTGGACCGCAGCGTACTATTTGATGAAACGCGCCGGCGAAGATCGCCCGCCTTGCACGGTTACCGCGGAATATGCCATCAAACTGCTGCGACCAACACCGACAAACGATCGCTTGTTTCTCTCTGCCAAAGTTGTTGAGATCACTGATGACCGCGCCACCATCGAGGGAACACTTAGCGCCGGCGCAAAAGTTTGTGCTACGTGTCGGGGAGTTTTTGTGGCGGTAAAGGAAGGCCATCCCGCGTACCATCGATGGTAGCAGTTTTATTTTTGTTGCTCGCTGCGACCACTGGAGGGGCGAGCTCCGCCACCGCGCACGGTGACGCGTCCAGATCTTTCGTTTCGGCGTCGCAGAGCTCCACCCTCCAAACAACCAAAACCCCCGAAATTCATTTCCAAGACCGGATTGCGGCCATCGAGAAGCGGACCGGTGCTCGTATTGGTGTGGCTGCGCTGGATACTGGCAGCGGTAAACATCTCGATCACCGATCGGAAGAACGATTCCCGATGTGCAGCACGTTCAAATTTCTAGCTGCGGCAGCGGTGTTAAAGCGCGTCGATGAGGGAAAAGAGAAACTGGACCGGTTCGTATCCTATGGAGCAAAGGACATTTTGGAGTATGCGCCGGT
>DATDFM010000208.1:0-3536 GCA_036522635.1 Candidatus Udaeobacter sp.
GTCCATGGCGGTGGCTTTCTTAAGGAGATCAACCGCTTTATCGAAGTCCTGGCTCTTAGCGGCCTCAGCTCCTTCGCGAGCTAGTTTATTTGCTTCGGGATTCTTTTTTTCCGCTGCCTGGCATACCTGCGAAACGCACAGGGCCAAAGCCGCGACTAGAATGAAGGCAAAGGATCTGTTCATAGTTTTGGATTAGACGTTGATACTCCTTAGACAATTCGAACCTAAAGGTGTGAATAGTTGGCTGTAAGTTCAACAGTTTCAAGTCTGTTCCATCGATGGGGTATTGTCGATATCGACCTTTGCCTCCGTTTCTGATGGAGCGGATGTAGTCAGCCCTGGCTCATCGACCCGCGTAATACTCAGCGCCCGGCCGTTGGTCTCATCAATTTTCACCAGCGCGCCACGCAACCGTACTTCGCCGCCGGCTACGGGAAACGATGTCGGAAGATTCGAGATAAATCTGTTCACAATGGGATCCGCCGCACGCCCCAAAATCGAATGCACGGGCCCGCACATTCCGGCGTCGCATAAGAAAGCCGTGCCACCGGGAAAGATTTGCTCATCGGCTGTCTGAACGTGAGTATGGGTGCCAATGACAGCGGATACTTGGCCATCTAGAAATCGGCCAAGCGCAATTTTTTCGCTGGTGGTTTCCCCGTGAGCGTCGACGATAATGTTCGGCGTTTCCTTGCGCATTTTTGTAACTGCCGCTTCCAGAGCACGGAAAGGATTGTCCAAAATCGGCTGCATGAACGTGCGTCCCTGAACGTTGATGACTCCGATTTTTCCCTTGGCTGTTTCGAGAATAATCGATCCGCTACCCGGCGCGCCCTCGGGATAGTTCAGTGGGCGCAACAAACGGGGTTCAGTATCGATGAACGAAAGGATCTCTTTCTGGTCCCAGATATGGTCGCCGGTTGTGATAACTGACACCCCAGCGCGCAAGAGATCGATGGTGATTTTGGCGGTAATGCCGCGGCCACCTGCAGCGTTCTCGCCATTGACGATGGTGAAATCCAACGCGTGCGTCGACTTTAGCTCTGGCAATCGGGCTATTACGGCGGCACGACCTGGCTGGCCGACAATATCGCCGAGAAAAAGGATGGTGACCATCGCACAAATCGTATTGCAAGCGGGCCGAACGTCGATGCGAAATTAAATGGCGAAATACAAATGACGAATGCCAAATTAATGACGAATGACAAAGCTCGAAGTCTGACTTTTCGTCATTCAGGGTTCGTCATTCTTTCGTCATTCGCCATTCGAGTTTCGTTATTTCTGCCGCTGGCGCTTTTCCCAACGTCCTCTCCAGCGGCTGATAACATTAATATTCTCGGCAACCGGCCGCGTTGGGACGTTCTCGAACATTATCAGGAAACGATCACGCACGATGAGTTCGCGCATCTGATCAATCATGTCTATGGCACGCACGGCTTCGCGCCCGATTTAGTCGAAATAAACGATAAGACAGCGCGAATTCTCATGAACCGGGACGCGCAGAAATTTTTCATTTTGCGGTTTGCTGGTAACACCGAAGGGCGGAAAGGCGTGCCGCGGCTATGGCGAACGGCCCAATCTTTACCCACAACGAGTCGAGATAAGCCGCTCTCGGGTTTAAGAATCGCACTCGATCCGGGGCATCTCGGCGGCAACTGGGCAAAAATGGAGGAGCGTTGGTTTCAGGTCGGCGATAGCAAACCCGTCCAGGAGGGCGATCTGACATTGCGTGTGGCGCGATTGTTGGCGACGCGATTGCGCGCTCTCGGTGCGAAAGTTTCGTTTGTCCGAAATACCAATGAGCCAACGACCGGCAAGCGTCCGGATGATTTTCGTGAGCTCGCCAGAAAGATTCTCATCAAGAATGGCGTGGCACAGCCCCGCACTGATGTTCTTGATCAGACCGATCCCGAGAAAGAGCACACCATTCGATGGCAAAGTGAAATCTTGTTTTACCGCTACAGTGAGATTCGACGCCGTGCAGCGCTGGTGAATTACAAATTACATCCCGATCTTGTGATTTGTTTGCATTTTAATGCTGAAGGATGGGGCGATCCGGCTAATCCAACATTGACCGATGCAAATCATTTTCATCTGCTGGTGAACGGATCGTATCTCGCGGAGGAACTGGAATTCGATGACGAGCGTTTTGAAATGGTCCGGCGGCTCCTGAGTCGAGCGTACGACGAGGAGTTGCCACTGGCTGACGCGATTGCAACAGCGATGGCGCGCGAGACTGGCCTGCCGCCGTACACGTATCCGACCACTAACAGCACGACAAAAGTCGGTACCAGCGGTTACGTCTATGCGCGCAATTTGCTGGCCACGCGTATTTACCGTTGCCCGGTCGTGTACTGCGAGCCGTACGTTATGAACAGCAACGACGTTTTCGCACGGATTGAGGCCGGCGATTACGAAGGAACGCGAAACATCAACGGCTTTGAGCGCAAAAGCATCTTTCGGGAATATGCCGACAGTGTGGCGGACGGATTAGCCGAGTACTATTCCAAAACGCGAGCTGGATCGCGTTCTCCGAACGCGATATCGCAAACCGCGCCTTCGGCGAATTAACTGCCAACGCGTTGAGGACAACGCGTTCGACCTAGAGACCGTCAATGGTTTCGCAAATGTCTGCGAACGTTACGTTATCCGCGACATGCGCTGCGCCAATGCGGGGCGTGACGATGAAGCGGACTTTTCCGCCTTCAAATTTCTTGTCGAACTTCAATGCATCAAAAATCTTGTTACGCGGAAATTTATTTGGCAACCGCGTTGGTAGCTCGAATCGTCCAAGCAGATCAACGATTGCAGCGCGCTGATCTGGTCGCAGTCCAGCTCTTTTCACTGAAATGTCGCACGCGGCGACGATTCCAAGGCTCACTGCTTCTCCATGCAAAAACTTCCGGTAATTTCCGGCACGCTCAATGGCATGGCCAACAGTGTGGCCGAAATTCAAAAGCGCGCGTTGGCCTGTCTCATCGCGCTCGTCTTTTGCGACGATTCTGGATTTGATCTGGATGTTGCGCTTGATCAGTGATTGTAGCGCATGCGTCCCGCTTGCGCTCCGCAAGCCAGAGGCTTGCGCTACCTTTAGTGTCCGAAACATTTTCGCGTCGGCGATCACCGCGTGCTTGATGATCTCAGCGAACCCTTGATTGAACTGACGACGCGGCAGTGTTTTCAAAACATCAAGATCATCAATTACCAGCGAGGGTTGATGGAACGCGCCGATCAAATTTTTTCCGTCGCGCGTATCAACTCCGGTTTTCCCGCCAATCGAACTGTCCACCATTGCCAGCAGAGTGGTTGGAATCTGGACATGCGGAATGCCGCGCTGATAAATCGCCGCTACAAACCCAGAAATGTCGCCAATCATCCCGCCGCCGAGACCGATGACGAACGATAGGCGGTCAAGTCCCGCAGCAATCATCCGGTCGCAAATCGTCGCAGCTCGGTCAAGCGTCTTCGATTTCTCGCCGGCCGGAATCGTGATCAACGTCGGGCGAAATCCAGCTGACATCAGACTTTGCTTCGCC
>DATDFM010000209.1:0-5391 GCA_036522635.1 Candidatus Udaeobacter sp.
ATGCCAGAAGGAAGATCAGAAAAAGAAATTCCATCGCATCGAGCGATCCTTTGGCACTTTCCGACGCAGCTTTACGCTGCCCGAGGATGCCGATAGTACGAAAGTCACGGCGGAGTTCCGCGACGGCGTGCTAAAGGTGCACCTCCCGACGACACCGGTAGCAAAATCAAAAGCTACGCAAGTTAAAGTGACGTAATGCTCCAACACTGCCGGTGAGCGTGCGGAACGGTCCGCGCGTTTGCCCCGGTGTAAGGCGGCTAACTTAATTCCCTCCATTGCTTTTAACCAGTGTCGGCGGCGATTTCGGCAGTACTATCAACACACCACAAGAATATTATGAAGCCACCTGATCTTTGTCTCGTTAGGCCGGGAAGAGGTCGGATTACTGTTCGGAGTTCTGCAGAATATCTCGAGCAACTCCGCGTCAGGCTTGACCGGAATGACACATCGGAACTAATACCTTCTAAGTCGCGCGTCGCAGCTTTGGAAGCGCTTCGCGAAATTGGGTGGGAGAGCGACGCACGATTCGCTTAAACTCGCGGTTGAAATTCGTCATGGATTGGAATCCGCATGCGAAGGCAACTTCGCTAACTCGCGAATTTGGATTGAGCAAAAGCGTCTTCGATTTCTCCACTCGAACTCTTGAGAGGTAGTCGATGAAATTTATCCCGGTCGCTTTTTTGAACATCTTACAGAAGTAATGCCTGCTGATATTCGCCACTTGAGCGATCCGTCCGAGCGAGAGCGGTTCCGCTTGATGGTCCTCGATAAATTTTCGCGCTCGCGTCATATTTGTGGTCTCATCCTTTTCGCGCCGTACGGCTAGCTGATTGGACAAAATTGAAAGGTGTTGCGCAAAAAGACTCAGGAGCCGCAACATCGCGCGGTACCGGACAGGCGATAAAACGCACGACCGAAAATAAGCACGCTCAAGTTGCTTCCAATCCGTCTTGTAGCCCCACGCGCGAAGCTGCCGAGTAATACTGGCGAAGTGTTTTTTGGTCGGATTCTTAAGCATCACTTCGCCCGTCTCGAGAAAACCGAGAATGTGGTCACCCACATACACTGGCACGGCGCTTTCTGAGAGTCCTGCAAACCAAGTAACAGTGCGTGTTGTCGAGGTTGGCTCCTGGGACGCATCGGTTTGGGCCCTCAGGCATGCGGCGCGGGCCTGGTTGAAACGAGCCAGAATCGCCGCGAATGAATCGCCATCTGTTTTACCATGGTGTGCAGGCGACCATGAATCGTGTGCTCGAATATTAAGCGGCAAACCCATCGCTTCGCTAAAAGCTCGTTCGTAATCTTTGAAAATCTGAGAGCGCGACAAATGTACCATAACTTCCTGATCAGAGGATCGGGCTGGACCCGCTTGCATTTTTGAACGCTTCGAAGTCGCAGAAAGCGCACTCCGTCTACGGCGGTTGTGGACCAGACCGGTTGTCCTTGAACGTTTCATTGGCGTCAACTATTTTTCGACGCCCGGCTATCAACACGGGATTGCGCTTTCGACAGCGGGAGCGCTCTCTCTTTAAGCCCACTCTTGCGCACTGTTGAGCGAGCGGCGGTCATATCCATGCGTTCGTAATTTGAGCTATGTTGGCAGCCCTGGGCACGCCGCATTTGATTAGAGCTTCGGTCGTGTCTTTTACAGTTAGGAGGTACTTGCGCACGACAGGATGAATTGCATAGGCGACTTCAGCATCTCGGATTATTTCGCGGAATTGGATGAGGTGCATATGCCGTCAATCTTGGTAGCTGAATGTCTTCAACGTGTCTCGCGCCGGACCGGTTGTGGCGTCTTCCTTCCGATCATCACATGATGGTTGAAGTTGCGCCGGTTTACCCCCTTCGTTTTCCCAACGTCGCTCTGCGGCACAATCGCTTTCTTGCTTTTGTGAACTTATGAAAGTCATGGAATCCATGATGGCAACCAATGAAGCGGCTCAGCGCACGTTGTCTCGATGAAGTCGTGGTACGATACATAAGTCGCCGAAGCTCAGCTGCTGCCGAACATCCCGGCCTTGCTTACGGGTCGAGGCGCGAAATTTCTTGAAAAGTGTCGCACGACCTTTTGAAGTTTTATGTTGCGCGTAGTAGAGCGCGCAGTTCTGAGTCATTGTTGGTTCCATGTTAATTCTCCGTTTGTATGCGATGGCGGCGGATTGACGCGCGCCTTGATGTCTGAGCAATTCGTATCGATGCGCGCGATATGCGCATCCAGGGACACCCACGAAAGTTATCCCTGAGACGGCAGTGTCGCGCGATAAATTCTCGAGCAATTTTTTAAGCTCATCTTTATGAGCAGCGATAGGATTCATGATCCAGTTTGTGTGCAGAGAGAAGGGGCCGCACACCTGCGCGATCGATTGACGCTGCGATTGTTACGGAACAAGCATACGGCTGCAACTGCCAATCAGCTAATGGTAATAGTGCCACCGTTCGCCACACCATGTTCCCGGCGTACGGTGGGAATTCGCCACGCCTTCGTAATGGTGTTACGCATGCGCCCGTTGCAAGTGCCGTTCCAAGCTTCGAAGTCACAACTTTACAGGGCTGGTGCGCCGCGCCAGAATCGGCAGTAGTCGCTATACTTCGTAAGCTCTTCCGGCTTCATCCAATCGCGTACCCTCCGACGCACTTCATTCACTACTTTTTCTGCGATCCATCCCGGATGATGGATACGAACCGATTCAATTTTGAGTTGGCGACTCGCCGGATAAACCCCAGACCGTGCGCGCCAGTCGTTGTACTGGTGTCATCCGGCGATATGCTGGTATGTCTTCGGGATCCATGTTCTCTGCGCAATCTGCGGCTCTCACGTGAAACGCGGCTACCGCAGCCGTCGCTACACTTTCTTGTCTTTTGATAATTGGATTCCCAAATCGCGCAGCTGCTTCGGATCGACTTGCGCCGGCGAGTTGCTCATGAGATCCATTGCCCGGTTGTTCTTGGGGAAAGCCATCACATCGCGAATACTTTGTTCTCCGCAGAGTAGCATGACTAACCGATCGAGACCGAAGGCAATTCCGCCATGCGGCGGCGTGCCGAGGCGAAAGGCGCGTAGCAAATGGCCGAACTGTGATTCTTGGGCTTCGCGACTAATCCCGAGCGCCTCGAACATTTTTTCCTGCAACGGCGGTTCATAGATTCGCATGCTACCGCCGCCAATCTCAACGCCGTTCAAAACAACGTCGTAAGCCTCGGCCCGAACCTCGGAAAATTTCTTCGCCTCAAACAACGGCATGTCCTCAGATTTCGGTCGAGTGAATGGATGATGCATGGCGTTCCATTTGTTGTCCTCAGCACTCCATTCGAAGAGCGGAAAATCTGTAACCCAAAGAAAGTCCCAGTCCGGTGCGCCAGATACCAGTCCGGCTCGGATCGGTCGCGGCGTAGGATGCAGATCCTTCATTTCGGCGATGCGCAGTCGTAATCGCCCGAGGACCTCGCAGGCAATTTCCCATTTATCGGCAGCGAAAAAGATGCAGTCACCCTCCTCGATGTTTAGATTTGATCGCAACGCGGTCTTCTCAGCGTCAGTGAAGAACTTCACGATGGGCGATTTCCATTCACCGTTCTCGACTTTGATGAACGCAAGACCCTTGGCGCCGTACAGCTTTGCAATTTCAGTAAGTTCATCGGCCTGACCGATCGTGATCCCGGCAAAGCCCTTTGCGTTGATCCCTTTCACGACGCCGCCGGCATCAATCGCGCCGCGGAAAACTTTGAAACTGCTTTCACGAAAGGCTTCACTTAGATCCGTCAATTCCATTTCGAAGCGGCGATCAGGTTTATCGCTGCCGTAACGCTCGAGCGCTTCACGATAGGTAAGCCGGTCGAATGGCTTTTTGATTTCAATATTCCGCGCCGCCTTGAAAATCGCCGCAAGCATTCCTTCAACCAGCGCGAAGATATCGTCGGGCGTGACGAATGACGCTTCGATGTCGATCTGCGTGAATTCCGGCTGCCGGTCGGCGCGCAAATCTTCGTCCCGGAAACATTTTGCTATCTGAAAATATTTTTCCACGCCGGCGACCATAAGAAGCTGCTTGTATTGCTGTGGCGCCTGCGGCAGCGCATAGAACTTCCCCGGTGCGATTCGGCTCGGCACCAGGAAGTCCCGCGCACCTTCCGGCGTACTTTTGGAGAGCACAGGGGTTTCAACTTCCACGAATCCCTGGCTATCGAGGTAATCGCGGGTCGCTTTCGCAGCACGATGCCGAACCCGCAGATTGCGCGCGAGCCGTGGACGCCGCAGGTCCAAATAACGATGCGTCATCCGCAAATCTTCGTTCTGCGGTTCGGCATCAAGCGGAAATGGCAGCGGTTCGGCGCGATTTAGAACACGTAGACTGCTCGGAATGATTTCTATTTCGCCGGTCGCGAGATTTGGGTTTTCCGTGCCGGCCAAACGCGCGGCGACTATTCCTGAAACTTGAATGACATCTTCGCCGTGCAGCGAGTGTGCCTGTTTTGCAAGATCGGCATTTTCCTCCGGACGGAAAACGACCTGGGTCAGACCTTCGCGATCGCGCAGATCAATGAAAATCACCCCGCCGTGGTCGCGGGTAACGTTTACCCATCCGGCAAGCGTGACTTCTTTGCCGATATCGCTTTTGCGAAGTGAATTGCAGTTGTGTGTGCGAAACATGTGCCAGCCCAAAAGTAGCGTGTCATTCTGAGCGAAGCGAAGAATCTCGCAAGCGATTCCGCCTGCTGTAGCGTGCGCTGTCCTCAGCGCAGCTAATCCGTCAGCTATTCAAACTATCCTAAGGACAGCGGACACTACAACGAACGTCGCAGGAGCTCCTTGACGCGATCCAGCAGTTTGTCATGTCCGATCAGCTCTTGCTCTCCGGTTGCCATATTCTTGATTTTGACCTGCGGCCATTCATCTCCATAAAGGAGCGCCACGCGCGCCCTCAAATCTTCGGCGGCCTGGAACTGCCGGGCTACCTTGGTTGCGGTGAGCGGGTAGTCGATGCGATAGCCGCGGTCGCGCAACTGCTGGATTTGTGCGAGCGCATCGGCTCGGCGTTGTTCCTTGGCGATGACGACGTAAATGTCGATCATGTTGTTATTCGCGACTGCCTTCTGCATGGCCTCGCGCGCGTGCGAGATTCCGTTAATCAATTCGCCAAGTACGACATCGCCCATGGCAAAACCGAGCGCAGGTAGAGAAACCGCGCCGTCGCTGAGTTGCGTTATCAAATTGTCGTAGCGTCCACCGCCCGCGATTGCTCGAAACTTTCCAGCACGATCGAACGCTTCGAACACGATTCCCGTGTAATAGGCGAGCCCACGAACGATTCCCACATCGATACCCACAAAATCGGCGAGACCGCGAGCCCGCAGGCCCTCAACGAGTTGTTCCAGCCTTGCGCTTTTGCC
>DATDFM010000210.1:0-6246 GCA_036522635.1 Candidatus Udaeobacter sp.
ATCGCGTTTTGACATTCGCTTTTGGGATTTCGGCGCTTACCGGAGTTCTTTTCGGCATCGTTCCCGCCCTTCAGGCCTCGAAGCTCGACGTCACCAGCGCGTTGAAAGAAGGCGGACGCGGCGCCGAAGGCCATCGCCGGACGAACGCGCGCAGCTTGCTGTTGATCGGTGAGGTCGCGCTCTCGCTGATGCTCCTGGTTGGCGCGGGATTGCTCATCAAGAGCTTCCTCCGTCTTCAGCAGATTCGGCCTGGCTTCAACGCACACAACGTCCTAATCGCCAACCTGTCGTTGCAGGGTCCGAAATACAAAGATGATCAGACGTGCGTGGAATTTTTCCGGCAACTCATAGAACGGCTGGAAGCAGTGCCGGGCGTGCAAGCGGCGGGAGGCAGCGTTAATCTTCCGCTCAACGCGAGTGGTTATGCGATTGGACGCGGGTTTATTCCGGAAGGCCGGCCGCTCACGGTGGACGAAGCCAAGGACGCGATGTTCTCCGCCATCACTGGCGATTATTTTCGCGCGCTCCAAATTCCGTTGCTTTCCGGACGCACCTTCGAACCTCGCGACAATGCTGACGGACCGAAGGTGGTAATCATCAATGAAACGACCGCGAAGCGTCACTTCGGTTCGCCCATAGCCGCGATCGGCAAACGCCTCAGCGTCTGGGCTGCATTTCGAGGGCATCGCCGCGACGAAAAAATTATGCGCGAAATCGTGGGGGTGGTCGGCGACACCAAGACGGGTTCTCTCACCGGAGAAGGCGACATGCAAATCTACGTTCCACACGCTCAGGATTCTCAGTGGAATTTCATGGGACTGGCGATCCGAACGACCGGCGACCCGGCTGCCTTTGCTACCACCTTGCGACGCGAGGTGCAGGCGCTCGACAAGGATCAGCCCATCTACAATGTTCGCACGATGGACGACGTAGTGATGAACTCGTTAGGCACGCGCCGTATTTCGATGCAGCTCTTTGCTGTCTTCGGGATCGCGGCGTTGCTTCTAGCCGCGATCGGCATTTATGGCGTCATGGCTTACGCGGTCACGCAACGCACCCAGGAAATCGGCATCCGCATGGCGCTCGGCGCGCAGAGAAGTGATGTGCTCGGACTAGTCGTTAGGCAGGGAATGGCGCTGGCCGCGATTGGTGTTGTGGCCGGGCTGGCCGGTGCCTTCAGTCTCACGCGCGTCATGGCAGGTTTGCTTTTCAATGTGCGGCCAGATGATCCGGCTACGTTTCTGGCGATTTCGCTACTTCTCGTAGCGGTCGCGTTTCTGGCCTGCTATCTGCCCGCGCGTCGTGCCGCGAAACTCGACCCGGTGATTGCTCTCTCGCGCACGTAACCACACATAGGACACCCTTGTTTTTCTACTGCGACAGCCGCGTGGAGCGAAGCCTTTTACCGGGAAACATCCGCTCGCCTTCTGCTGGCAGAGCCGCTTGAGGCGAAGCATTTTTACGCGACGACAAACCCAAACGGTGTCGAACTTGACTGCTTAAAGCAGTCAAGTTAGAAAAGAGCATGGAAGCGGATGCTTTAGATTTGCTTTTTCCGGTCGTGCGCGCCGAGGTGTTGCGCGCGCTCTTTCATCATACGCAACGCGAGATGTATGTGCGCGAAATCGCGCGTTGGAGTGCACTGGCACTGCGGACCGTGCAACGGGAGTTGGCAACCTTGATCAAGATCGGATTGGTGACGAGCCGAACCAATGGATACCACGTCTTCTACCGCGCCGATCGCAATCACGTGCTCTTTGCGCCGTTGCAACAATTGGTTTTGAAAAGCGAGCGCTGTTCGTTGGGCAGGAGAAAACCGAGGAAACGGCCGCGACAGCGTTGGCGAGAATCGGGTAGGCAAAAAGGCTAACGCCGTTCTACCCGCGTCCCGATATATCGACGTTAACAACTCGACTGCTTAAAGCAGTCGGGTGTGGGTGAAGGGCGGCACATAACGCGTGCCTAGCCAACGGACACCGAGATAAAGCAGCACTCAATACAGTTCCAGGACGATGAAAATTCCGAGCAAACGCTGCGAAGGGCTCGAACTGTGAAACTCCCGTGATACGCGAACATGGAGTTCACTGCAATCTCGCTCATGCTGTAGCGTCCGCTGCCTGCTCGCGAAACCTTTCGAAGTCTCAGCGGAACACATTCTGGGGAGCGCACCCAGAGGCGACCTGGTTTGAAAAGGCTTGCCGTCGCTTAGTTTACCCTCCGCTGCGGGCGTCCGTTGCAGCAGCGGCTCGCCGGAACCAACTTCAATCCAGGTTGGTCCGAGAAACACGGGAGCGAAAATGCGCTTATCTTTCTTTTCTTTGGAATTGGCGAGTGATGTTGTTCACCTACATGCCTGCGGTAAGGTTTGGGGATGAATCGCGCACGCTCATCTGAACGCATCACTCGCACGCGTGCCATGGCAGTTTCCGGTAGAGATCGCCTGGAGATTGTTTGGATTGATCAAGCGCCGCTGCGAGCCAATGCCGCCGCCGAATGCACCGAGATGATGATGCGTCTGGAGCGAGCGCGACTTGGCTGGCATCAGTTTGAACGACAGGATAAGCCCGCGTTCATCCGGTGGCGGGCCCGTGAGTTCGGCGGATTGCTTAGCACTGCGCGGGATGTCGAGGATAAGATTCGCGACGCGCAAAACCTGATTCACGAAGTGCAGATGGAAATGCGGCAACGCATCCAGGATCCGCACAGCGCCTATCGGCGGGTGCTGTTTCGACGCGAAAATCCGGGCGTCGCCGATGAGCGGAAGACTTTCTCTGACGGATCGCAATCGACGCCTCATTTGAGCGAATTCGAGCAGGAAACTCTCTTTCAAGAATGGGTGCGCACATTTCTTGGCACGAACCCGACCAAGATGGATGACGAGGTTTATTCGAGCAGCTTCGAAGTTTTCAAGTCGCACATGTTCGTTAGGCCCGAAAGCGCGCCGAGTCGATCTGATCCCCGGCCGGCAGGTGTTCGGCGTTCTCTAGTTGATGAGGAGCCAGCGGGCGCAACCGAACCGGTGACGATTGATCCGCGGGTAAAGGAAATCTATCGGCGGCTGGTGCGTCGATTACATCCCGATTTGCGCGCCGATGGCGATCCCACCGTTTCTTCTCTTTGGCATGAAGTTCAGGAAGCGTATGCGGCCGCTGACGTAGCCCGCATGGAACTTCTGCTGGCACTCAGCGATTTGTCGGATGCGCCCGGCACTGGCACAACCTTATCGCAGATGCGCTCGGTCCTTGGCGAATTGACACGGTCTGTGCGCGCGCTGGAGTTAAGCCTGGTCGAAGCCGGGCGGGAAGATTCATGGAACTTCGCCCGAATAGGTCCATCGGACGACCTGCGGCGGCGCGTGGAGCGCCAATTGAAGCATGATCTCACGCTGCGACAACAGCGTTTGGACTTGCTCACCAAAACGATTGCCCAATGGGCTAAGCGACCGCAGTTCAGCAAAGAGATGTTGAGCGCGACTGGCGTGATCTGATTCGACATCTTGAACACGAGATCAAGCAGGAGCGCTCGGGTAGACAGGATGAACGTGCTGCCTTTAGGTGAGATTCGCGGGCTGACGAAACTCATCAAAACCACGGCTGTGAATTCCTACGCGAAGGCGGCAATCACACCATTTAGGTCAATCGACGCGCGCAGAAATCGTCGGCCGTTCCACTCATCGCGAGATCATTGAATTTCTCGCGCAGAAGATCTGCAAAGACCTGGACATTCCGAAGCCGTGAAGTCTTCGTGCTCATCCCTGCTTACCGAAGCAACCGCTCTGGGAAATGTGCGTTCCGTTCACGTTGCAGAATGCGCCGCTGACGCCACCGCAACGTTCTGCCCGGGTTCGCTGGGTCCCACCCTTTTGGATTCGGCAGGACCGCCGCCAGCATGGCAGACTGCTCCCTCGTTAGGCCGCGCGCGCTGACGCCGAAATAATGCTGCGAAGCTGCTTCGACCCCGTAGATCCCGCGTCCCATCTCGATCACATTTGCATACAGCTCCAGGATGCGCCTCTTCGGCAACAGCGCCTCCATCCAGATGGTGTAGTACGATTCCAATCCTTTCCTGATCCAGGAGCGGCCCTGCCAGAGGAAGATCGACCGGGCGCATTGATTCGTGATTGTGGAAGCTCCGCGAACCGGTTTCCCTTTCCGCTTCGCTTCTTTCACCGCGAGGTCCATCTCCTTCCAGTCGAAGCCTTCGTGCTGAAAGAATCGCTGATCTTCCGAAATCCAGAGGTGCTCCAGGAACATCTCAGGCATCTGCGCCAAAGCGATCCAGTGGTAGCGGAGCGGATACTTCGGCCCTTTCGAGAAGGTCGCGCCGATCTGTTCGATCCACATCGGCAGCGTCCACGGAGGATTGATGAATCGTACCACCGCCACCTGCATCGCAGGGATGAGGAGTACCAGCACCGAAATCATAACCCACTTCCAGCGCCGAAAAAAACCGCGTGAGGAGGATCCTTTTACGCGGTTCCCTCGACCGCGTGAGGTGGAGCGGTTTACGCGGCGTCTTTGAGTTCGGTTCGGCATTTTTGCCAAGAGACTGTGGCAGGGAGCCAGCGCAAGTCGCTGTGATAATGCGTAGTATTATTCATCACACTCCGCTGATCCGGAAAGACGGCAGCGAAATTCCAAATAAGCCTTGATTCTTGGCCCTCATTCCTTGCGGTCTGTGCAAGCAGATCCACGAGTGGGGCCCGCCGAGTTAGTGGAATGTCAAATGTTGAGATTGACCCCCCGATGCCCTCGAAATTTGAGACCTGAGTTCCGAAATCTGAAACTAGGCCTTTCCGCCAAAAGTCACGTGATCATCAAGATCGAGCAGGTCGAACCACGTCTTTACGTCTTCGCGGGCAGGGTTGAACTTTTTCATCCGGTCGGCGAACATTTCCAGTGTTTCAACGTCGCTATCCGGTCCGCGCTCGGAAAAGTAAGCGCTCCCTTGCTGGATCTCCCATGGGCTGCGCTTGTTAGGCGCGTTCTCTTGTATTCAGGCAAGCATTTCGCCGTCGCCTTTACCGGTGGCAAGCTCGGCCTTTAAGGCTTCCGGCGTGATTCCGGTGAAGCGGAACCAATGATAATCGCCCGGATTATTGTACTTGAATTCACCAGCGGTTCCGGCGATCTCGGCACGACCTTTATCAAGTATGCGTGGAAGGACAACATAACCGCCTAACCGCACGCGTGGACTGCGCGGCGGTCGCTGAGTCAGATTAGGAGCGTGATTCAGTTTTTTCGTCATCCGGCAACGTAACAGTAGAAATGCATGCGGTAAAAATCGGATGACAGCGTTGGAGCGCAATCGAAATGCAGAGATGCGATGAGATGGACGGACAAACCCGAGAGTGCGAGACTGCGGCTGCATTCGAGTCAACCGAGCCAATGGGAAGCGAGCGACACGGATGGCAAGGCACAGGGCTGACGCTGGAAAACCGCGAGCGTTGCGTCCGCTCGCACAACTGGAGCAACCAATGAAAATACTGATGGTACTAACCTCGCACGATCAACTGGGCAACACTGGACGCAAGACTGGTTTCTGGCTGGAGGAGTTTGCTGCACCGTATTTTGTTTTTAAAGACGCCGGCGTCGAACTCACCCTCGCGTCGCCGAAAGGCGGGCAGCCACCGCTGGATCCAAAGAGCGATCTACCAGAAAATCAAACGCCAGCCATGACGCGCTTTAAGAAAGATAAGATGGCTCAGCAAGCTCTCGCCAACACAGCCACACTTTCGAGCATGAACTCAGAAGATTTCGACACCGTGTTTTACCCGGGCGGACACGGTCCGATGTGGGATCTTGCCGAAGACCCCGTTTCCATTGCTCTGCTCGAATCGTTTTACAACTCCGGCAAGCCAATCGCCCTGGTCTGCCATTCACCCGGTGTGCTTCGCCATGTTAAATATAAGGGCGAGCCGCTGGTAAAGGGAAAGCACGTGACCGGCTTCACTGACGGTGAGGAAGAAGAGGTGCAGCTCACGAAGGTTGTTCCATTCCTGGTCGAAGACGAATTGCTCGGGCTAGGTGCGATCTTCGAGAAGAAGGCGAACTGGCAGCCTTTTGCCATCACTGACGGCCGTCTCGTTACTGGTCAGAATCCTGCGTCGTCGACTTCCGCCGCTCAGGCGCTTCTGAAACTCATGACTGGATCGGAGGAATTGGAGTCGTCAATGAACGGCGTACAAATCGATGGGAAGAGCTACGAGATGCCGCCGCGGGAGGGAATCAGCATCGCGCATTTTCT
>DATDFM010000211.1:0-5532 GCA_036522635.1 Candidatus Udaeobacter sp.
GCTGTCGCTGAAGGTAAGAAGAAGGAAGCGATCGATACGCTGCGGTGCGCGGCCGATTCGGAAGATATACTCGGCAAAAATCCGGTCTCGCCCGGGGCATTCGTTCCCATCCGCGAACAACTCGGCACTCTGCTGCTCGAAGTGGGTCAACCAAAGGAAGCACAGCGAGAATTTGAAGCCGCGCTCAAGATCTATCCCGGGCGATTCAGAGGTTTGTATGGAGCGGCACAAGCCGCCGAGTTAGCCGGCGACAATCAGGGTGCAAGCCGCTATTACACGAAACTGGCGGCACAAACGTCAAAGGCTGACGATTCGAGGAGTGAATTGAATCACGTTCGCGAATTCCTTTCCGCCCAATCCAAGGCAGCAGACGCGAGCGGCGTTGCCAGCGCCCGCGAATAGAAACTCGTCTGCGAATTCTGACGCGAGATTCATCGGTCAATTAGCGGTCAACTGGACCACACCAGGTGCAACAAGAAAATGCTAGTCGTACAGCGCTAGCTATTGCCGCCAGCCTGGTTCTTCTTCATCACGAGCCTAAATACTCGCGGCTCGTTTCCGGCACTTCAGCAGGTTTGTGCGCGCGAGCGTTGCAAACTCATTCACCGCAAAGCGGTCTTTTCTCGAAGATTGTTCGACAGAGTTGGTTTCGACCGATCGCCAGACTGGTCGAGCGCATCACCATCCCGGGAATTTTGCTGCACTACGCCTTACGAAAGAAATGCATCAGCGAGTTGGCGCACTCCACGCTTGGTAACGGCGGCGTAGCGCAAGTGGTCGTACTCGGCGCGGGCTTCGATCCGCTGAGTTCCGAACTGCAGCGGGAGTTTCCCACTGCCGAATTTTGGGAGATCGATCATCCAGCTACGCAGCGTTACAAAGTGCGCGCCTGTTCCGATATTGGAATCGAACGACTGCATTTCATCACCGTGGATTTGAGTGCCAGCGCGCTCCATCGAGAAAAGTTGATGAGCAGTGGCTTCGATCCATCCAAACGCACATTTTGGATCGCTGAAGGCTTACTGATGTATTTCCCAGAAACCGCCGTTGCCTCATTGGTGAAAACTCTCAGCGGCCTGAGTGCGATCGGAAGCCGGCTTGCATTTACGTTCATGGAGAAACAGCAGGACAGCCATATTCGATTCGATTCGCAAACCAGACTTGTTGATTGGTGGTTGCGTATTCGCGGCGAGCCGTTCCTTTGGGGAAGTACGCGACATGAACTTGCTGAAGTTATACGGCCGTGGCGCATCATTCGATTTTTCGATCACAACGATTTCCGGGCCATGAACCCGGATCTAAGTGATGAAGTCATCGCCCAAGGCGAGGTAATTTGCCTCGCCGAGATCTAAACAGCTCGGTTAACCTTCCGCGATGCTGACCCGGCGCGAGTTCATTCGGATGGCAGCGCTCTTTGCGCTTGCGCCGCAAGCGTTTTCGGAACGCGAAAAGGAGATTTGGGTCAACGACGTTCATTCCCGACTCAATCGCACTCGTGTTCGCGAACTACTGAGGCCGCGCACCAGAGAAGAACTTGCCGGGATTGTTCGCTCCGCTTCGAAAAAAAATTTACCGATTTCGGTTTCAGGTTGCCGGCACTCGATGGGTGGCCAGCAATTTGCCACGGATAGCATCTGCATTGATACGCGCGAACTGGACGGCGTAATTTCGTTGGATCGCGAACGCGGGTTGCTCGAAGCAGAAGCCGGGATCCAATGGCCCAAGTTAATTCGCGAGTATCTCGACGCTCAAGCGGGCGTAACAAAGCAATGGGGTATCGCCCAGAAACAAACCGGCGCCGACACATTCACCCTGGGTGGAAGTCTGTCGTCCAACGTGCACGGCCGCGGCCTAACGATGAAGCCGCTCATCTCCAACATTGAATCATTCACTTTGATCGCCGCCGACGGCAAATCGGTCCGCTGCTCGCGCAAAGAGAATAGTGAATTGTTCCGATTAGCGATCGGTGGCTACGGCCTTTTTGGATTGATTGACACCGTGACGCTTCGGCTTGTGCCGCGGCAGAAATTGCGGCGCGTGGTCGACATCGTTCGCGCCAAGGATTTGCCAGAACGTTTCGAAGAACGAATCGCGCAGAAATTTCTGTACGGCGATTTCCAATTTTCTGTCGATGAGAAATCCCCGGACTTCCTTCAGCACGGTGTGTTTTCCTGCTACGAGCCGATCAGCGAGGACGAATCAATAGTCGCCAAAAAGGAATTACGAGATGCCGACTGGCTGGAGCTACTGCGGCTTGCTTACACTGATCGAGGAAAAGCGTTCAAGCGCTATAGCGATTACTATTTGTCGACAAACGGGCAGACCTACTGGTCCGACACGAACCAATTGAGCACGTATCTCCCTGATTATGCCCAGAAAATCAGAGAACAAATCGGCGGTGAAGAGTCGAGCCTCATTATTACGGAAATCTATGTTCCCCGCCCGGACCTTCCTGAGTTTCTAGCGCAAGCAGCGGATTTGTTGCGTTCGAATCGCACAACCGTCATTTACGGCACTGTGCGATTGATCGAAAAAGATGACCAGAGCTTTCTTGCCTGGGCCAAGCAACCTTACGCTTGTACCATTTTCAATTTGCTCACGTTTCATACACCGAGCGGCATCGAATCCTCTTCACGTTCGTTCCGTGGACTAATCGATTTAGCGATCGCTCGCGGTGGGAGCTACTATTTGACGTATCACAAATTTGCCAAACCAGAGCAGGTGTTGGCGTGCTATCCGCAGTTCAAAGAATTTCTGGCTCTGAAACAAAAGTACGATCCGACTGAGCGCTTTCAGAGCGATTGGTATCGTTATTATCGGAAGCTTTTTGCAGCATCGTGAAATCTATGATGTTGAGTGGAGCGAAAGCTAGCGCGAGCCTCCGGTTCGCCACGGTAAAGATCGCAAGCGGGACGCATGCGCTACATTAAACCGGATGCCAACGTTCGCCGCCGTCGCTTTGATTCTGATTGTCGCACGCGCGATCGCAGAGTTGTGGCTAACTCGTCTCAATCAACGGTACGTGAGGGCACACTCGACTGAAGTACCGTCTACGTTTTGCGAGATCGTGGATGAGCCGACGTATCGTCGTTCGGTCGATTACACGCTCGCGAAGGGCCGGTTTGGAGAAGTCGTGACCTTGTTTGATGCAGCGCTACTAATCGGCCTCTTGTTCAGCGGTGTTTTGCCGTGGGCGTTTGGAAAATTTACGGCGGGTTTCAGCACGTCCGTCTGGGCAATGGCCGGCTTTCTTTTCGTTACGGGCATTGCACTGAGCATCATCAGTCTGCCATTCGCGTGGTACGCGCAGTTCAAACTCGAAGACCGCTTCGGTTTCAACACGACCACTTTAAAGACGTGGGTGCTCGATCGCGTGAAGGGATTTTTGCTCGCGGTGTTGCTAGGATTTCCATTGCTCGCGCTGGTGCTGAAGCTGATCGAGTGGACCGGCCCAAACTGGTGGATATGGGCGGCGATTCTGGTTATAGCGTTTCAATTACTGCTGATGCTAATCGCGCCTGCAGTGATCATGCCGCTCTTCAATAAGTTTACGCCGCTGCCGGAGGGTTCCACGCTGCGAGAACGCCTTTTCGCACTGGCGAAACGCACCAATTTTCCAACACGCAGGATTGAAGTAATGGACGGCAGCAAACGGTCACATCACTCGAACGCTTTCTTCACCGGGTTCGGACGTTTTCGCAAGGTTGTGCTTTTCGACACCCTTGTAGCCCAACTTGCCGAGCCGGAGCTGGAATCCGTGCTTGCGCATGAAATCGGGCATTACAAGAAACGCCACGTGGTGAAGTCGCTCGGGGTTTCAATCGCCGGCGTGTTTATTGGCTTCGCGGCGGTCGCGTGGCTGGCACGTCAGCAATGGTTTTATCGCGCATTCGGTTTCGATTATCACGCGGATTTTGCCGCAGCGAACATTGTGCCGGCCATGCTGCTGTTTGCCTTGTTAGCGGGGACGATCAGTTTTTGGTTTTCGCCGCTGCTTCATATGTGGTCACGCCGTTTCGAGTATGAAGCGGATGCATTCGCGCGCGTGACCATGGGCGACGCGCAACCGCTGTTACAAGCCTTGCGCAAACTGACAGAAAAAAACCTGAGTAACCTAACCCCGCACCCGCTCTACAGCGGTTTTTATTACTCACACCCCACACTGCTCGAACGGGAACGCGCACTAAGAACAACCGTTTAGTGGCCACGCGCTTTTTGCAGGGCAGGCGCCTCGCCTGTCATTCCGGCAACCGAAGCGGTTGCCTACAACGAACCGATCGACACTTGACACAAGCGCTACTTGTTTTGTTGTCATGTTGAGCGGACCGAAACATCTCTGATCATATCAGTACGCATCATGGACCGAATAGTCAGAGATTCTTCGCTTCGCTCAGAATGACACGCTTCATGATATGTCGAAAATTATTGTCATCGGCGCGGGGGTTAACGGCGTTACTACCGCGATCGAATTAAAGAAACGCGGTCATGAAGTGGTGCTGGTCGATCCGGGGCCGCTACCGCATCCGTTAGCCGCGTCTACCGATATCAGTAAGGCCGTGCGCGCCACCTACGGCGCTGATGAGGATTACACCGCGCTTGCCGAACGTTCGATTCGGCTGTGGCGGCAATGGAACGAGGAATTCGGCACAAATCTGTACCACGAAGTCGGGGCGATGTTCGTTAGGCGCCGGAAAATGGAACCGGGCGATTTTGAATATGAAAGTTTGAAACTGCTCGAGAAGCGCGGGGTCAAGGTAGCGCGCATGGACACGCCGCAATTGTGGAAACGTTTTCCCGCATGGAATCCCGAACTTTATCGAGACGGCGTTCTTGAGATCGAAGCCGGTTACGCAGAGAGCGGTCGCGCCGTTGCAACGCTAGTTGAGCGCGCAAAAGCGCTGGGTGTTGAACTGCGAAGCGGCAGTCGCTTCGTTTGTTTAGATGAAGCCGATGATCGCGTAAAAGGCGTCGTAATTGAGGAACAGCATCGAAACGCTGTCATTCCAAGCGAAGTCGAGAATGGAGCGGTTGGGGAAGCCGCGACATGGACGGAAAGGTCGGAGGCTGAGCGAACCGGAAGTAAGCAAATCAAATCCCATGGCGAGAGCGCTCTGGTAATCCCCCGGGATCCTTCGACTTCACTCGGGATGAGACGAATCGCCGCGGATCATGTCGTGATGGCTGTTGGCGCGTGGACACCGTACCTGCTGCCGTTTACCAAAGGGTTTTTCCGCGCCACCGGCCAGCCAGTATTTCACTTACAGCCCTCGGATCGTGAGTTGTTTGCGCCAGAGCGTTTTCCGGTTTTCGGAGCAGACATTACCACCACCGGCTACTACGGATTTCCCATTAACCGCGACGGTGTACTGAAGATTGCAAATCACGGTCCTGGACGCGAGATGTCGCCCGATTCAACAGATCGTGTCGTGACTGCTGATGAGGAGGGGAAATTGCGCGAATTTCTGGCTTCGACTTTCCCCTCGCTCGTCGACGCGCCGATTGTTTACACACGAGTGTGCATGTACTGCGACA
>DATDFM010000212.1:0-3469 GCA_036522635.1 Candidatus Udaeobacter sp.
TGCTCGTTTCGGCGCCCTCGCCGAAATGTTCTTTCCCTGCATCCGAAGTCCGCGATGGCGCGGCGCCATCGCCAGCACGCGAGGCGCGTGCGCTCCCCAGAATCAGCGGTCGCTTCGGCTTTCATCGTTAGCACATTTTTCGCATGATGATGTTGCCGCTTGCAGTAAACGGAAACTAAATTTTTCGAATTTCAGGTTTGGCGTTTCAGCAGTAGCAGTTTAACGGTCACAGAGGCTGTGAAAACTTCTTCACTAACAATTGAATCGGAATCCGGTCCGAAAAGCTCCGAAGCCGAAGAGCCACTTGTCTTGCGAACGGAGGATGGGCGCGGCGTGGTCACATTGACACTAAACCGGCCACAGGCATTCAACGCTTTGTCTGAAGCAATGCTGGTGCAGCTTCAACACGAACTCGATACAATAAACTCCGACGAAGCCGTGCGCGTCGTTGTCATTGCTGCTGGAGGTAAAGCTTTTTGCGCAGGGCATGACCTCAAAGAAATGCGGGCCGATCCGTCGCTGGATTATTACGAGCGACTTTTCGCTCAATGCTCGAACGTGATGCTTACGATCCAGCGATTGCCGGTGCCCGTAATTGCGCGCGTACAGGGCATCGCGACTGCCGCAGGATGTCAGATGGTAGCCATGTGCGATCTCGCTGTTGCGTCGAGCACCGCCCGATTCGCGGTGAGCGGTGTAAATGTCGGCCTTTTTTGTTCCACACCCGGTGTGGCACTTTCGCGAAATGTTTTGCGCAAGCCCGCGTTCGAAATGCTCGTCACCGGAGAATTCATCAGTGCGCAGGAGGCAAAAACGCGCGGCCTGATTAACCGCGTCGCCGAACCGGAACAACTCGACGCCGAACTTAAGAAGCTCATCGACGCAATCCTCAGCAAGCCACGCGTCGCGGTCGCAATGGGAAAAGAATTTTTCTACCGGCAGTCGGAGCTCGGTATCGCGGCTGCATATGACGCGGCGAGTCAAACCATGGCATGCAACATGATGGATGAAGCAGCTCTCGAAGGCGTGCAGGCGTTCATCGAAAAACGTAAGCCTCGCTGGAAATGAAAGCGCGGCACCAACTCCGGGGAGCGCACGCATCCCGCGTGCTGGTTTCTGCGTTCCGCCGAAACAATCTTCTCTCCGATGTCGCCCGTGAGAAAAGAGTGGAGATCAAAACAAAGGTTCGCGGTCGCGAGGACGCGCTCGCCAGCACGCGAAACGCGCGTGCTCCCCGGAATCTCCGATGCAACGTCCATTGATTTTCACCCTTAAAGAACCGGCGGTACCTGGTAGGGCTCGCTCTTCCGTGCGAACGGCGGCGTATCGCGACAACTCGCGGCCCGCCCTACCTTAGCGTTCCGACAGGTTAACAAGTTGTAATGTTTACCGTAAAAGAACTTGCGGCTTTATCCGGCGGCGAATTAGTCGGCGACCCGACGCTAAAGATTACCGGCGCGGCCTCGCTCAGCGAGGCAGAACAAGGAAACGTCAGCTTCTTCACAGATCGAAAATACATCGGCCTTCTGCGCAAAACGCGGGCATCGGCAATTTTTGTTCCGCCGGATTTTGCCGAGCCGATCAGCGCCACGCAGATTCGCGTCTCAAGTCCAGCCAAGGCATTCGAAGAAGTGCTGCTCAAATTCGCGCCGGAACCGATCACGTTTCCGCCCGGAATTCATCCCACTGCAGTGATCGATTCAAGCGCCCAACTCGGTCAAGGCGTTTCGATTCAACCGCTGGCAGTGATCGACGCAGGAGCAAGAATCGGTGATGGTACCATTATTGGCGCGGGGAGCTATATCGGACACGAGACGGTAATCGGGTCCGGGTGTCACATTTATTCCAACGTAACGATCCGCGAGCGAAGCCAGATTGGTTCGCGTGTCATCATCCACAGCGGCGCTGTTATCGGAGCCGATGGCTTTGGTTTCGAAATGGTCGACGGCCGCCAGCAAAAGATTCAGCAAATCGGGATTGTCCAAATTGACGACGATGTCGAGATCGGCGCGAACACCACTATCGATCGTGCGCGTTTCGGCCGGACATGGATCCAGCAAGGCGTGAAGATCGACAATCTCGTACAGATCGCGCATAACGTCGTGATCGGAAGAAATTCGGTGATCGTCGCCCAGAGCGGCGTTTCAGGCAGCACGCGTGTAGGCGAACGAGTTATGATGGGGGGACAGGTCGGCATCGTGGGTCATCTTGAAATCGCCGATGGCAGCATGATCGCCGCACAGAGCGGTATCACAAAGAATTTGCCCGGCGGCGTGTGGTTCGGCTCTCCCGCCGTACCGTTTCCGGAAGCAAAGCAACAGATTGCCTGGATCCATCGACTCGGAAAACTTTTCGCGCGAGTAAAGGAAATCGAAAAGAAACTGGGATTGTAATAACTATCAGCCGGCGCGTCTGACACAGACGCCCTACAAATGGGCATCGTGAAGCAACCCCCGCAATCCATCAGGGGAAATCCATTCTGCACCGCACGCATGCACGGTCTCGGCTTCCATTGAATCGGAAGTGGCAACTGTCAGCTCAAACTGTTTGGCGTACTTGCTCGCTAACCGTTCGATGATGGCATCGGCCGATTGCCCGCTGCGCGAATAGAAAACCTGCACCTCCTCCGGATCGGAGATTGCGTCTACCCGTTTGCCTTTCCCATCGAAAACTGCAACGACCCGTACGCCGGTCCAATCTTGATAATCACGCAACTGCTTGAGCAACGCTTCACGCGCGAGCGACGACCGGCGCGCATGAAGTTTGCGCAGCTCCGGCCACGCAAAAATAATGCTGTGTCCATCGACGATCAGATAACGCGCCCGCGCCTGCATTGGGTTAATCTAGGCGTAATTTGCAGCGAAGGAATTGGTGCGTTCGAACTGCCGTGCCACTCATTAATAGCTCCGCTTCAACGCCGTTCGCGCGAATGGCGCGATCTCCGATTAGCTAGATTGGGGCAATACCGCAGGATTTATGACCATCATCACGGCAAGCGCTGCAAGCGCGACTCGCGTCCAGCACGGGCGCACATGGTTTAGGTTGATTCCGGCTCTCCGTGGTTGTCGCGCTAGGATTGTAGCCGTCGCCCTGTAGGCGACGCACATGCTTCCCGCAGGGAGGTGGCTACAGTCCCCGCGATGCGATGGCGTTAGGGCTAACGCGAGGTCTTAATGAGAAGAGTTACTCCGATGCCCCGGATTCCTTCTGTGCCGGTTGTTTGGCCGGGGCCGATCGGGTCGCAGCAGCTCGCCGCGCTGCGTTCTTGCGTCGCACATACGCTACTCGGCGCTTGCGCTTAACTCGTACTCTGTGCTGCTGTCCCATAAATCTCTATCGATTGAAAATCGCACAAACGCAATGCGGCATTGAAAATCGATCGCGCTTTTCAATGACGTTTCGCCGCGTCGCTCTTTCTTGGGAAAAAACGATCTGGCGGTCTCTTCGCAATCAGTTCCTGCCCAACCGA
>DATDFM010000213.1:0-16806 GCA_036522635.1 Candidatus Udaeobacter sp.
TACGCTTCGCTCGAACTTCAAAACTCCATGCTTACTCAGCTTCAAGAGTGGGTGGCCGGTTACTATCAACGAACCGATGCGTGGTCATACCGGTTCCATCGTGAAGTTTTCGATGCGTTCGCGGGGCCCAAGATTGAACATCGTGAGCTCGCTGCGTACGCAGCCTAACAACACGTTTAGCCCTGACCATTGTGAACGCTAATGGCGTGCAATGACCAGAAGGCGCACGTTACATTAAATTCTGGGAAATATGAGAGAAGTCCCCAACCCATGCGACCCACAGCAGCACGATGTCTTATGCAATGGGGCGATCATGTTCCTTTTCTGGTGTCTTCCGGTGTTTGCGTTTGCCATCGGCTTCTTCGTATCGCCTGGGCTGAGAACGGTCTTATGGGCATTGTCGCTCGGATTCATCGGCGCACTGTGTTTGTTGAATGCTTCGTGGTGCGGTCGGGTTCACTGTTATTTCACCGGCCCGCTCTTCATTCTCGGTGCCGTCGCCTCATTGGGATACGGAATTGGGCTGCTACCCTTTGGAACCTCCGGGTGGAAATGGATCGGCAACATTACAATTATTGGTGCGATCGTGCTCAGCTTTATTCCGGAATTAGTTTTCGGCCGCTATCGGCGAAATGGATCGGAATGATTTGTGAAAGCTGAAACCAAACTAAATCGCGTCGCGCTCTTCTGTGGCTTATCTCTTTGTCTTCGCGAGGCGCGGAATTACCTTCTAAGATAGGATTTCGATGAGGCTTAAATTCTGCAGTACGAGGGGCTCCATCCCTGTTTACGATGCCGGACTTCAGGAATTCGGCGGTAACACTACCCGCATGCAAATCACGTTCACCGATACGAACCGCATCGCGGTCATTGACGCGGAGACCGGACTACGAAATCGCGGCAAAGATCACGATGACGAGTTTCTTCTGCGAAGGGAAAATCTATGTCGCGAGCGGTTCCCCGGCGCCGTGCTCGCTCGCGAAGGAATGGGAATCCAACTTTAAGATGCAATCCGAGGCGCGCATTGAGGAAATGCGGGGTGACACAAACATCTCGCTCGTTAGGCCCTCACTAGAGACATCGGTCAAGGAATGGTTGCTTGATTCTGATCCTTCAATCCGGTGGCAGGTGATGCGGGATCTAACCGCCGCCCCCGCGGAGGATGTTGCGGCGGAGCGCGCGCGAATCGCTACCGAGGGTCTCGGTGCGCAGTTGCTCGCCCTCCAGGGAAGCGACGGATGCTGGGGCGACGCTGCATGGAACCGTGGATGGAACTCCACAATGCACGTCCTCATGTTGCTGCGCGATTTCGGGCTCGATCCCGCGAGCGAGGAAGCCCGTCGAGCGGTCCTGCTCGTTCGTGATCGTGTGACCTGGAAGGGTTGTGGTCCGCAGGAGTGCGACGGTAATGCTTTTTTCGCTGGTGAACTGGAGCCGTGTATCAACGGCCAGGTCGCCGCGGTCGGAGCGTATTTTGGCCAGGATGTTCAGCCAATCATCGATCGATTGCTCACCCAACAGTTGCCCGATGGCGGTTGGAATTGCGAGGCAGCGAAGGGCTCGACGCGTTCGTCGTTTAACACCACAATTTGCGTCCTCGAAGCTCTGCTTGAATATGAACTACGATTCGGGAGCAATCCGGAAATCACGGCGGCTCGTCTTCGCGGTCAGGAATACCTCCTCGAACGTCGCCTGTTCCGTCGGCGGTCGACCGGCGCGATTATCTCTGCTTGTCGCAAATCCGGTGCAGCCTTTACCAGCTTCGCCTTTCCGACCTGGTGGCACTACGACGTGCTGCGCGGACTCGAGTACCTGCGCCATGCCAGCGCCGCCCGGGACGATCGGTTAACTGAATCTATCGACTTGATTAAGTCGAAGCGCGACCCCGACGGGAGGTGGCCACTGGATGTGCAGTATCCCGGCGCGATGCCGGTGCGAATAGGCGAACAAGAGGGGCAGCCCAGCCGTTGGAACACACTGCGCTCGATACGAGTGTTGAATTGGTATTGCAGCAAAACGACGCAAATCACGTTCAAGAAGACCGGCAATAAACAGCTCTCGCCGGTGAGGTGAGACGGTCTACAGTGTCGGCCTAACAATGAGTGAACGAAGCATTGCGGCTTACGATGTATCCCAGCGCGTCAAAACGTACGACGCCGATATGGAGTTAATGCACCCGAACCGATCCAAGATGGTTCAAATCGCTCTTGAGGTGTTGCCGTTTCCCAAAACGGCAGCTCTCCGGGCGATCGATTTAGGGATCGGTACCGGTTATTTTACCGAGCATTTTCTCGAAAATTTCCCGAACAGCCGCGTTATCGGAATTGACGGCGCGCAAGCGATGATCGATCTGGCGAAAGCGCGACTAACATCATTGTCATCGCGAGTGGAATTCGCTCTCGGCGATTTTCGGAAGTTACGGGAATTCCTGCCGGACCTCAGTGCGGTAGATGTCGTATTTTCTGCGTATGCGCTTCACCACCTTAGTCGACCCGAGAAGGACGCTGTGTTAGGCCATGTACTTGAGTTTCTTGTTCCAGGCGGTTGGTTCGTTAACGCAGACCTGATCATCGCCGAATCGCCCCAGCTAGAGAGCCGCATACAGCAAATCCGTATCGCTGGAATTATGGAACGCGCGGGGAGAGCGGATAGCCGGTTCCTTGATTCAGCGTTGACGCGGCAATTCCTGGCCGATCTCGAACTTCAGGAGGCTGATCAACCGCTGACGCTTGCTGAGGATCTAGCGATGCTTCGAAATCACGGCCTCAAAAACGTCGCCGCGTTTTGGCTTGAATACCGCGAGCTGGTAAGCGGCGGACACAGATGAGCAGGATTACCTGCGAAGAGCTTAACCTAACAAATAACAAGGCAACCATGGAAACAAGAACGCTCGCCGTACTGATCACGATTGTTTTCAGTGTAATCGGTGTCTTGGGTGACTACTTCCTCAAGCTCGCCAGCGCGCGAAATCAACCACTGCAGACGATTTCGTTTTATCTCGGGTTTGTCCTCTATGCATCGACCGCCTTCGGCTGGGTGTTCGTAATGAAACACCTAAAGCTCGCTACTATTAGTGTCATTTACTCTGTCTCGCTGGTGCTACTCCTGACCGGGATCGGAGTGTTCGTGTTCCGCGAGTCGCTGAACTACTTTGAAGTGATTGGGATCGCGTTAGCGGTGATCTCACTTGTGCTACTGATGCATTTCGCCTAACGACTGGACGATGCTTCACAAAAGACCTGTGACACGAAATTATCGGTTGCTCTTCGGACCCCTGGCGGGAATCATTCTCGGTTTTGGTATCGTCGGCTTGGCACTGCTGATTCCGGGATATAGTCACGTGCATCAAACAGTGAGCGAGATCGGAGAGATTGGCTCACCGGCGAGAGTCCCTTTCGCGGTCATGTTAGGTTGCGTGGCAGTTTGCATTTTGGTCTTCGCGTCCGGCGTTCGCGACGTGTCAGTGGCAGCCCATCACTCTCGATTAGCCGCATATTTAATAGCGTTCATGGCGCTGCCAGCTGCAGGCATCGGCGTCTTCGCCTACCCGCATCCGGCTCACAACATTTTCGGAATGTCGGAGCTGATTGGATACCAGGCGCCGCTCGCCTTTGCGCTCGCATGGAGACACGACTCAGCCGCGAAAACTCTTGTGGTGCTCTCGTGGGTTTTCTTTTTACTCATATGGGGCGCAATCGCTTTAAACTTAAGCCCATTAGCTGCACCCGTTTGGACATATGTGAAGCCGGTGCACGGTCTTGCACAAAGAGCCCTCTTCGCCGCTTGGTTCGGTTGGTGTGCGATAGTAGGGATATTGCTTTTTAAGCGAAACTGGAAGAGCTCCGCTCATTGAAATGAGTCGTCGTTACCTATGAAAGCATCTCTCGGAATTTTGGCGATCATGTTATTCGCCAATTGTGTCCGCTCTGCCGATACCGACCGCAAGCCACTCAATGATGAATTTTTGCGTGGCTACATGGCTGGAGAGTACGACCTCGTCGGGCGCAAGGCTGATTCCATAGCGACTTACAACGGACACGTCACGTTTCGAGATGAGAACGGAGTTCTACAAGTGATGAGAACGATCGAAGGCAAGACCGAGAAATGCATTGCTCAATTCGATACCGTAGCAGGCAGCGATCGTATTCCCGTGTTAAGAATGCATTTTCGTTTTGATGGCAAGGAGTATGACGCGATCTACCGGTGGCAGTCTGATCCCGATAATTACCCACGATTTACCGGCTACCTTTATCTTTCCGACACGAAATCGCCTGGCCTCGAAGCGTTTTTCCCTGTCCACAATTGATCGTAACGCGAAGCGAAAAGATGCTTTGATTTTACGAGCGACTTTTCGATGTTGGGTGGCTATGAACAGCGAGCAAGTAGCCGTCATTCTGAAATCATTCGACACGCCAGATGAAGTGCGCGTCATGCCGAATGGGAAGTTTGAGTTGGTTCACCTTGGTGGAATGACCATCGGTCGTGCGACGTATCAACCCGGCTGGAAATGGAGCGAACACGTGGGCCCCGGTGTCGGCGCGACGCGCTGTCCTGTCGAACACGTCGGCCTTGTCCTTTCGGGAACCGCGACAATTGCGTTCGATGATGGTCGTGTAATCGAGTTGAAAACGGGCGAACTCTTTTACGTTCCGCCGGTGCCGCACGACAGCTGGGTCATTGGCGATGAGCCATATGTTTCGCTTCACTTTCTCGGCGCCGAAAAGTACGCTGCTGAAAGCCGTTGAAACGGCTCATGTTACTTCCCTGATATACTGACCGCGCTGCAAGTCTGGTGTTAATTAGACCGTTAATCCCGAACGCTTCGATCCCACGACACTTACCGGATGAATCTCAATAACACCCGCTTTCAAGCCGGTGGCACAATCACGGGGACACAACAAGGCTGTTTCAACAGGTTTGTTAGTTTTGCCGTTTTCTGTTCGTGCCACAGGGTCGGGGTTGGTCTAGACGAAGCCAGCGCTTTGTTTTAAAACCGGCGGATGAAAAAGTTAATCTTAATATTTTTGCTCGCGACGGTGGCGCCATTTTGCGCACGAGGACAACAAGCCGGTGGCTCACTCACCACTGCTCTCGCCAGTCAGGGACTTGCCGGCGCAAAACTGGAGCGACGTTATGGCAATCACCTTCTGGTTCCGGTTTCGATTAATAATCGGCGCGGCACGCTGATGATCGATACTGGATCGCCCATTACGCTAATCGATCGTAATAGCGTGAACACGTTCGGCCTCACCGTGGAAAAGACCGACTCCAGTGTCGGCGGTTTGTTCGGTCGCGCCTGGGAGCGTTACGGCATGAGCAAAGTGAAAACCATCGCGATGGGCAATTGCATGGTGACAAATGTTCCTGTGGGGATCGCCGATCTGTCCGGAATGAATCCTGAGCACAGCAATGCTGCGACCGGATCGCACCTCTCCGATTCGAAGACGATGGAGCATGTGAACGGAGTGCTCGGCGCGCGTGAGATGGTCAAGTTTGGCATGATCATCGATTGCACCCGGAAGATGCTTTATATCAATCCCAATGGCGCGAGCTCCACAGTCAGCCAGAGTCTGGCGAGTTTTCTGGCAAGTCGCGGTTTTACGAGGATCCCCATGCAGCTCAACGGAAATAATCACTTCGATGTTGAAGGCGCGCTGAACGGACACGAAACCCGGCTCATCGTTGACACCGGTTCGACCACCACGCTGATCGATACGCAAGTCGCCGTAAAATCTGGAACGGGCGTGACCGCGCTCGCCGGTTATGGTGCGGGAGGCGCCGGCAACATGGTCGAAGGCGTGAATCGCACCGGTGTGAAGGAACTGGCGATCGGAAATTTCAAGCTGGCAAATGCCGAAGTGGTCGTGGCACACGTATCGGGCGACGTGCTGCTCTCGAAATCCAAGGAAGGATCCAACGCTGGTGTGTTAGGACAGGATTATCTGGCTACGAATTTCGCGGTGATAGACATGGGCGGCAAAGCGCTTTACCTGCGTCACCCCGATTCGCGCTGAGTACGATTTCCATGTAGCCACCGGCCTGTGGCCGGTTTCATCTCACTGCTGTGGCGATCCAACGAAGACGGCCGCAAGGTCGTGGCTACCTCCATAGCTTTCCGTTTACCGTTTGACCAGTTTCGGAACAGTCGCTTTCGCGAGGCTCGTGAATGCGGCTACCGCGGTGTTTGCCGCTGAGTCGCTCAGTCGCAACAAACCGATATCCAACCCGAGATTCTTGCCACGCAGATGGATGGCTCTCAACTTCAGATTTTCGCGACCGCGCAAGGCAATCTTTGGCATTAACGCAGCGGCCTGCGATGGACCAAGCGAGCGAAGAAGCGTTTCGATGGCGCTGATCTCAGCAACGACATGCGGTCGGACCATGTGTTTTCGGCAAATTTCGTCCGACATTCTGCGCATCACAAAACTGTCGGGCAATTGAAGCAGCCGTTGCCGGTGTAACGTTTGGAGATCGACAATGCGTCGGTTGGCCCAGGGGTGGTTCTGTGCCACGATCAGCGCGAATTCATCGGTGCAAAGGCGCTCGTAGCGAAGATTCGGAGAATGGCGGGTCAAAAAACCCAAGCCAACATCCATTCGGCCTTCTTCAAGTGCCGTCTCGATCTCAGTGGACGAGATTTCTTCAACGCTGACACTGATTGCCGGATGATTGGCGAGAAAAGCGCCGAGAAGTTGCGGAACCAGCGGCACATTCAGCACTGGAATGACGCCCAGTCGCAATGCACCCCGTAATTCCCCCGGTTCACCGTTCAGCTCATGGAGAAGATTCTCCAATTGACGAAGGAGCGCCCGGGCGTGCTCCTGAAAAATCAAACCTTTTGGAGTAAGTAAAATCCGTTTCCCACGACGCTGAAACAGTGGCACGCGAAGCCCAACTTCCAAATCTCGCATTTGCTGCGAAACACTGGGTTGCGAAATTCCGAGCCGGTCAGCCGCGCGGCTAAAGCTTCCCGCCTCGGCCACCGCGAGGAAATACCGGAGATGACGAATATCCAATGGCTCCGACATGGGAGAGGCAATATTGTTCGTCGGACGCTCGAAAAGCAATCAGGAGCTTGACCTTGCATGCGTTCGGAGTTGAATTGCGAACGACGACTCTACTTGTATAAGTAAAACTTATCTCGTCATTTCCAAAACCTTCGAATACTACAATGACCTCGAAGCCGTTCGTCCTTGCAATCTTACTGAGCCTTTTCACGCTGTCGGGCTGCAACAAGAAGTCCGGTTCGACTGTTCAGAATTCGAACAAAGTCCGTGTCGGTTACATCGGTTTAACCTGCGAAGCTCCGATCTACGCCGCCTACGAGAACGGGTACTTCAAAGAGGAGGGACTCGAGCCCGAACTGGTGAAGTGCGGTTGGTCAACCTACAAGGACTCGTTGGCGCTTGGCAGCTATGACATCACTCATCATTTGGTGATGTACTTTCTGAAACCGATCGAGCAGGGTTTGGATGTTAGATTTCTAGCCGGAATTCACCGCGGCTGTTTGCGAGTTCAAGCAGGCGTAAAAACGAACATTCACACGATTCAGGACCTAAAAGGAAAACGAATTGGCGTGCCCGGAATGGGAACGCCGCCATTTGTTTTCGCAAATCGCGTCTTTGGAGTCCACGGGATCGATGCTGGTAAAGATATTACGTGGAAGGTTTATCCCGCGGGAGAACTAGGTCTGGCTATCGACAAAGGCGAAGTGGATGCGGTGGCTAACGCCGAACCGATTGGAAGTCTGCTGATCGCAGAAGGGAAGGTAAGAAATATTGCCGACCAGATAGTAGATGCGCCTTATAAAGATGAGTATTGCTGCGAGGTCATCGCGAACGGCAAATGGGTGGACGCGAATCCCGACACGGCGGCTAGAGCAACGCGCGCGCTGTTGAAAGGCGCTAAATGGGTCGAGACCAATCCGCGGGCTGCCGCGATCATGGCGGTAGAAAAAAAGTATCTCGCTTCGACGCCCGAACTGAACACCGTTGCCCTCGCCCGATTGCGCTATATACCGAGTGTTCACCTGGCCGAGGAGTCCGTCCAAACTGCCGGCCGTGAAATGAAAGTCGCCAAGATGCTCTCGCCAGAAACTGACACGGAGGCACTAGCAAAACGCGCCTTTATGCATCTTCCCGGCGTTACAGACGAGTGGATTAAGACCCTTGAGGTCGAAAAGATTGCTGGAGCCCAGGTTTCACCCGACGAAGACATCCGGCTTATCGCGGCATTGATCCAGAAAGACACTGGAGATTCGTGCTGCCGCAGAAAAATGTTCGATCAACCGGACCAGGATGCTCCGAATCTCGCCGACCCTGAAACGCCGTGTCTTCAGAAAAACACGGTGGCTGCGCAGAAATAAGCCGAATCGGGAGAAGGACTGCTATCGCGCTGTCATGTTGAGCGGACCGCTGCAACGAATGCGAAGCATGAGGCCAGGCTTTCAAACACGTCGGTCTGTTGTGCCCAGACAACGGCCGCAATTAAATCGGGATTCATCGCTTCGCTCAGAATGACAGCGATCACACAAGTAATGAATGCGAACGCAGCGGTTACTGGCGAACGATTGAGATTGCCCTGGTTGATGCAGTTAGCTGTTCCGGCCGCAAGTTTAATTACGTTCGGTACGCACCTGTTGATCACACAGAAAGCGCCGCCACTTGAGACGCATTCTTACATGTTGCTCTTTTGGGAAATCGTCGGTGTCTCAATTGTTCTCGCAATTGCGCAACATTTCTCGCCTGCGTTGCGCCGGTGGATGCGCCACATGTGGCCGATTTTCACAGCTGTCATCCTTTCACTCGGTATGTGGGATGTAATCACCGCAGGCTTCCACTTGCTTCCGCTGCCCTACTTTCCTGGACCTGCGACGGTGTTACGCAGTTTGATCATCGACCGCGGACTTTTGCTTGATAGCACCTGGCACTCACTCGCTTTGCTCCTGAGTGGCTACACAGTCGGCGTGGTCATCGGACTTGTTAGTGGAGTGTGCATCGGCTGGTCAGGTTCGGTGCGCTATTGGGGGATGCCTGTGCTGAAAGTTGTTGGGCCCATACCCGCAACTGCGTGGATTCCTCTGGCGATGGTGGTTGCTCCTTCGTCGACCGTGTCTGCGGTGGGATTGATTGCGCTCGCAGTGTGGTTTCCCGTCACGATGTTGACTGCCTCTGGAATTTCCAATACGCGCGCGTCCTACCTGGACGTCGCTCGAACTCTTGGCGCAGGACGCCTATATCTGATCTTCCGAGTTGCCATACCAGCCGCAATTCCAAATATTTTCATCGGTTTGTTCATGGGACTGGGTGCCTCGTTTCTAACTCTAGTTGTCGCAGAGTCAGTGGGAGTTAAGTCCGGTCTGGGTTGGTATGTTAGCTGGGCGCAAGGATGGGCCGAATACGGCAAAGTTTTCGCCGCGCTCATCATTATGGCAGCCTTTTTCTCTACAGTGATGACTTTGCTGTTCAAACTGCGCGATCGAGTTCTGGTCTGGCAGAAAGGAGTGATCAAGTGGTGACGACGAATACCGCCGCCGCGTCACGCGTTCGCGTTCGTGAGATCTGCAAAAGCTTCCCGGTACCAGACGCGCCTGGGACAAGCCGACTGGCTCTCGGCGGCATATCGTTTGTCATCGCCGCAGGCGAGCTTGTGTCGTTAGTCGGACCGAGCGGTTGTGGGAAGTCAACCTTGCTTCGACTCATTGCAGGATTGGATGTTCCGGAATCGGGCGAGCTGCTTGTGGGCAACGAAAAGATTGTCGGGCCGAACGCAGAGCGCGGTCTCGTTTTTCAAGATCCAAATTTGTTCCCATGGCTGACTGTTCGCCGCAACATCGAGGTCGGCCTCGTTGCTCGCGGTGTATTGCGAGAAAAACGAAATGAAGTGCACGAATTCATGCGTTTGGTCGGACTCGAAGCTTTTGCTAACGCGTATCCGCATCATCTTTCCGGTGGCATGGCCCAGCGTGTTGCGCTTGCACGGGCACTGATTAATCATCCCAAAGTTCTCCTGCTCGATGAACCGCTCGGCGCGCTCGACGCCTTCACGCGCATGCGAATGCAGGACGAAGTGCTGCGCTTGTGGGAGAATCGTCGCACCACGATGCTGCTTGTCACTCATGACATCGATGAAGCGATCTATATGAGCGATCGCATCGTCATCATGACGCCGGCGCCCGGGCGGATCGATCGCGAGATTGAGATCGATCTGGCACGACCACGTGATCGCACTAGCGGTTTGTTTCTACGCTTCCGCAGCGAGATTCTCGAACACCTGCATTTCGCCGGAAAACTAGTGACTGATTCTCAACCCAACGATTAGCTATCCGTCACGTCCTGCTAGCGTCTTTGGTTGGAAAAGCTAGGTGAGTGGTCGCCAGACACGAACTGCGTGACGTCGAAGCTGGAGATCCTAAACGGTGCAGTCGGACATGTTGCGCGCGAACTTCCTTGAACACTTTGGCTGCCGCAATTAGGAATACCTCGTCGTCCTTGCTTGGCAGATACCATTTCGGCAGCGGCTGAACATTCCACTTTCATGGCGTGCAAGACGGAGTGGCTATAGGTGCCTGACCCAGATGGGACGGGTTAGAAGGCCCAGCTCCCGAGACGAATGCCGTCACGTCGAAGGCGGCGAGCCTGTACGGTCCCTTTGTGTTCGCCTGCACGGCGGCAATCAACAAGACTCTGCCGTCCTGCCTTGGTGGAAACCACTTCGCGTGCTGAACCATCACCGGTCAAAAGATCTAACACATATAGCTGCACATCGTTCGGATGGGAGACAGGATTTCTTTCGAAAACGACCTCTGTCCCTTCAGCATTAACGACAGAGCGATAATCGTTGACGTCCGGGTTCGGGCACAGCAAATAGTGCGGCTCTACGAACGAAGAAGGATTTGTGCTTTCTTCGCCCGAAGCGCTGGCGTGTTGATTAGACCGGTTCTGCGTCGGACCAGGCTGGCTGCCTTGTCCAAAGCAGAGTGAAGCGGACGCGAGTAGGGCGAAGCTAATTGTTTCATGTAAGCGGTTGTCACATTTGTTGGTTTTGTTTTCTTGCTCAAGATCAAAAACTACTCAGAGCCAAAACGTTAAGACGAAATCCAAACAAAACGATTGGGACTCTCTCCTTCGTGCCCGAGTCCTGGAAACCAATTTAGCCCGACGAAAAAGTAACAGAAATGTCTCTTTTAGGGCTGCAAATTCGTTTGAAAGGTAAAGGTAAAGATAACACGTATGGAAGCTATGTATCCCGAACAGAGCAGCCCACGGTTGAACGCTGACCACGACCATTACGAGGTGCGTCCGCGCAAGGACAGAGATGGCTTTGATCTGATCAGTAAGTTGTTTCGATATGGCCCCATCTGGTATGCCGGCCCCGATGCAGTCCGTAAGGCGATTGCGTACGCAAAGTATCGGTCCCACTCGAGGTCGCAGCGCGCAATTATCCGTGTGTTGGACGACTCAGGCTCTGTGGTTCAGATGCACGGGTAGAGAGGCGCATTGCGCCCAGATCCAATACAGCGGCAATACCCTTCAAAACTGGTGATCGGCAATGCCGTTTTTGACGTGTGTTTTCAAAACGCCTCGCATAGGTTCGCACCTTCAGGGAGGGAATCAGGATGCGAAAATGGATTATCTTCTTCGGTGCAATCGCACTTATTGTCACAACTCAATCAATTTCAGTCGCGGCTTCCGATACGGAATGGGATCGAACTGTTCTACCTCGTCCGCCGCAGCCATTTGATGGGGTTACGAAGCGGACGCTCGAAGGATCGATACCGTCGTTTACTCAATCGGTTAAGCCTCCACCGGGCGCGCCGAATATTCTGCTGGTGTTGATTGATGACGCCGGTTTCGGAAATCCCTCCACCTTCGGCGGGCCTGTCGCTACACCAACTTTCGACAAGCTCGCAGCCGAGGGACTGCGTTACAATCGGTTCCACGTTACAGCACTTTGCTCCCCCACGCGCGCCGCGTTGTTATCAGGGCGGAATCATCACTCGGTAGGATTCGGGTCGATTGCTGAAATCCCTGGCGGTTGGCCGGGGTATAGCACGAATTGGCCCACCAGCGCCGCATCCGTCGCGAAGATTCTTCAACTCAACGGCTACAATACTGCTGCGATCGGCAAATGGCACCTCACACCTGACAACCAACAGGGACCAGCCGGGCCCTTCGATCGCTGGCCCAACGCGCTCGGCTTTGATTATTTCTGGGGATTTCTCGGTGGCGAAACCGGCCAGTTCGATCCGGTGTTAACTGAAAACAACACGATCATCGGCGTGCCGACGGATAAGAATTTTTATTTCAACGACGCAATGGTCCAGCATTCGATCAATTGGATCCGGGGTCAGAAAGCGCAGTCGCCTGACAAACCATTTTTCCTTTATTTCTCAACCGGCGCAACGCACGCACCGCATCAGGTACCGAAAGAATGGAGCGATAAATACAAGGGTAAGTTCGATCAAGGGTGGGACAAGTTACGAGAACAAACATTCGCACGTCAGAAGCAACTCGGCGTGATTCCTCAAAACGCGAAGCTCACGCCGCGCGACCCGGCATTCCCCGCATGGGACAGCGCGTCGCCCGATGTGAAGAAATTGTATGCGCACCAAATGGAAATCTACGCAGGCTACCAGGAAAATACGGACAACGCGGTCGGCCGCGTGGTGAAAGCAATCGAGGACATGGGCCTCGCTGATAACACGCTGATCTTTTACATCTTCGGCGACAACGGCGCGAGCATGGAAGGCACCGAGACGGGAACGTTCAACGAAATGACCACGCTCAACGGCGTCCCGCTGACAGCCGATCAACAGTTGAAAGCCATCAAGGCTTACGGCGGCTTGAATAAATGGGGTGGTCCTGACATGGCGCCGCATTACGCGGCGGCATGGGCATGGGCTGGGAACACGCCGTTTCAATGGGGCAAACAAGTTGCATCACATCTTGGCGGCATCCGTAATCCGATGGTAATAGCGTGGCCAAAACGCATCACCGATAAGGGTGGTGTGCGCAGTCAGTTCACTCATTGCACGGATGTTGCCCCAACTATTCTCGAAGCCGCTGGTTTGCCTGCGCCAAACCAAGTCAACGGCGTGCCACAAATGCCGATGCACGGTGTGAGTTTCGCTTTCACGTTCGATGATGCCAAAGCACCGTCCCGGCACACCCAACAGTATTTCGAGATTTTAGGAAACCGCGCCATGTACAAGGACGGCTGGCTGGCATCCTGGCGACTGGACCGAATCCCATGGAAGATCGATCCCGAAACTCTCGCGCGATTCGCGCCTGGCAAGTGGAACCCTGATCAAGACAAATGCGAGTTGTACAACCTGGACGAGGATTTCTCCCAGGCCGACAATCTCGCAGATAAATATCCTGACAAAATACGCGAGCTGACCGCGCTCTTTTGGTCGGAAGCCGAGAAATATCAGGTGCTGCCGTTACTCGGGGAGATGGCAGCGGTGTGGGGTTTTCCGAAGGGTTTACCGGATCAGACGAAATTCATTTACTACAACGGAACTGAGAACATTTCTTCAGGCATGATCCCGCCGATCTATAATCGTTCCTATAGCATCAGTGCCGATATTGATAATCCCGGTCACTACGGTCTCATCGGACTGCGCCCCGGAGTCGCGGGCGTGATCGTGGCTGAGTCCAGTTTCCTTGGCGGTTTTTCGCTCTACATCGAGAACGGACATCTTAAACACACCTACAGTTTGCTGGGCTTGAAACTGGACACCATCAGTTCGCGCGACTCGGTGCCAGCGGGAAAAGTCAACGTACGTTACGAGTTCACTGCCGATAAACCGGGCGAGTTCGGCACCGGCGGCACGAGCCGGCTATTCATCAACGGGAAACAACAAGCCGAAGCAAAGATGGAACATAGTGTACCCTTCCGGTTTGCCTCGTACGAAGGTATGGACATCGGCACCGACAACGGTCTTCCTGTCGTCCCGAAATTGGAATATGCGAAAATACTTCCGAAATATTTCAGGGGCACGATCGAAAAAGTAGAATTCGATCTCGGTCCGTCAAAAGTAAGTGCCCATGATCTCCGACGGACTTATCTTCAGCGCTTCGCAAACGCAGTACGGAATTGATTCCCATTCGCACAGACAGGACCGTCTGTGCATTTCCAATCATTTCAGGGTTGATTCGCTGTAGTTCATTTCATTCCCCTTGTTAATGAGCTCTGAGACGACACAAGCCGCCCCGAAGCTCATCCGCGCACTCAAACTGCGGGACCTCGTCCTGTTCAATTTGGTCGCGGTGCTGGGCCTCCGGCACCTTGGGACCACGGCAAAATTCGGTGTCGGATCTTTGCTGATGTGGTGCATTGCGGCCGTCTTTTTCTTCGTCCCGCAAGGATTGGCCGTGATCGAGTTGTCATCGCGGTTTCCGACAGAGGGCGGGATCTATTTTTGGACCAAACGTGCGTTGGGTGAAGGTCACGGATTTTTGTGCGGCTGGTGTTACTGGGTCAACAACGTCCTGTATTATCCCAACCTCTTGATTTCAGCGGCGGTCATTGCGACTTTCATGTTCGGAAAAAATGCCAGTGGACTGAGCGATAGTTGGGCCTACGTGCTACCGGTGACGCTCGGCATTCTGTGGATCGCCGTCCTGATGAATATTGTCGGTCTTGGCACCGGCAAATGGCTGCAAAACGCTGGTGGTATCGGTACGTATATTCCTGGGCTCGTCCTAATCTCGTTAGGCATTTACGGTGCGGTGACCACACCGCCAGCCAATGAATTCACTCTGGCGACTTTGAAGCCCGATCTAACCAATTTCCCGGCGCTGAACCTGCTGGCGTCGATTGCGTTCGCGTTCGCCGGGCTCGAGCTGGCATCGACCATGGCTGACGAGGTCGAAAATCCACGACGCAACCTGCCTCGCTCGATTTTTATCTCGGCGCCGTTGATCGCCGTCGTCTATGTTATGGGAACAGCGGCAGTGCTGTGGTGGCTGCCTAACAAGAATATCAACGTAGTCTCAGGATTTTTGGAGGCGATCAAGGCCGGCGCCGATCACATTTCTCCGACCCTTGTATGGATTGCTCCGGTGTGCGCTGCGCTTTACTCCATCGGTAATCTCGGCAGCGTGGGCGCGTGGCTGATCGGGCCGGCGCGTGTTGCGTTCGTGATCGGGCTGGACCGGTATTTCCCCAAATCATTTGGAGCAGTGCATCCGCGCTGGCACACACCATACGTGGCGATCCTCGTTCAAGCGACGCTCGCGACGATATTTCTTTTGCTGTCGGTGCTAGGCAAAGGCACGAACGTTGAGGACGTTTATCTAATCCTGCTCGACACGCAGATCCTGATTTATTTCATCCCGTACCTTTATTTGTTCGTCGTATTCTTGATGCATCGCCAACTCGGTGAGAGCTCCAGTGAAGTCGTGCTGGCGCCTGGCGGACCAATTGGCGGATGGCTCACCGGCTTGAGCGGCATTAGCCTCACCTTGTTTGCGATGGTTATCGCGACGATTCCGCCGCCGGATATGGCAAACTCTCTATTGTTTCGGGTAAAGGTAATCGGCGGCGCGCTGGGATTTGTTCTGATCGGCGGATTAATCTACTGGTGCGCTCGCTTAAAGAGAAATAGATGAAAATTTCCAATTAAGGGCGGCCACTCCCGGCCGTTCAAAAGCCCGCGTCTTCAGTCGAGTGTGACCACTTCGCTTGCGCGCAATCGCAAATCGGCAACCTGTCCGCCGTAGTTTAAGCGAAGCCGGATCGCATATCTGAAATCCAGAGAGCCGGCAGTCGGATTCGAACCGACGACCTGCTGATTACAAATCAGCTGCTCTAACCAGCTGAGCTATGCCGGCAAAAATACTGCGCACATTAATGGACGCTGCCGTGTGAAACAAGTTGCCTATCGCATCATCCTTGTCACGTGGGCAACAATGATTGCGCGCTAACGTTGTGCAAACCGTCACACTGGCTGCGTTCTAGAACTCGCAACCCCGTCATTTCGATTCCTGCACGCTTTACAACTCACGGCGTTTTGTGATTGCATGCCAATGAATGAAACGAACACTGATTGCCCTTAGCGATCATCGCGTCATCGATCTAATTTTCGATGCGCTGCCATTCGGTGTTGTCGGACGTTGGAAGGCGAAGGGCAAACAACCATGAAACACTTCGTCGTGAAATTGTTGGCTCTCATTGCGCTTGCCTGCTCGCTGGCGACAATGGCGCGCGGTGAGTCCTTCGCCAAGCGGATGGACATCGGCGGGGGACGGATGATGTTCATCGAGTGTAATGGCAGCGGAAGCCCGACAGTCGTATTCGACGCGGGCCACAGAGGGCGCGGTGATTCCTGGAACGTCTCGGACCCCGCATCGCCGAAGGCAACGCCGGTGCTCGCCGGCGTGCAGCAATTCACCCGTGTGTGCAGCTACGACCGTCCCGGCACATTGGTGGGATCGACACCAAAGGATTTCAGTCGGAGCGATCCTGTGTCGATGCCCCGAAATGCGGCGGCCGCGGTGACTGATCTCCATGAGTTGCTTAGCGCGGCGAAGGTCCCGGGGCCGTACGTGCTCGTCGGCCACTCGTTCGGCGGGCTTGACATGTTACTCTACGCGCTGAACTACCCGCGCAGCGTCGCCGGGATCGTGTTCGTCGACGCGCTCCCGCCCGAGCTGCGCAACCAAATGACGCCTTCGCTCTGGAAAACTTACTCCGAACTGAATGCGCAGCCGCTTCCGGGAATCCATTATAAAGAATTAGAGACGATGGATTTTAACGCGAGCATGGATCAGGTACAGCGTGCGCTGGCCCGGACGACAC
>DATDFM010000214.1:0-3485 GCA_036522635.1 Candidatus Udaeobacter sp.
TCGGAATATGCACTGACCGAGCCGTCGTGTAGTTCAACAAGTTGCTGCACGACTGCGAGTCCAATGCCTAAGCCAGATTGTGCACGCGTGGTAACGCCATACGATTGACGAAACATTTCGAATGCGTGCGGCAGGAAAGAAAGTTCAATCCCCTGCCCCGTGTCTTCAACGGAAAGTATTGCGTGCTGATCGTTTTTGGTGAGGCGAATAATTATCTTCCCGCCCGCGGGCGTGAATTTGACGGAGTTGTTCAGCAGATTCCAGACGATCTGCTCAAGTCGCAATGGATCGCCCTCAACGAACAGTGCCTCATCAGAGGCCGCAACTTCAATCGAGAGTCTCTTGTTTTCCGCGTCACCTCGAACGGTGTCAATGGCATTATTCACCACAACCATCAGAGAGACTGTTTCCTTGTTGAGCACGAGTTTGCCGCTACGCAGCCGAGACAAATCCAGCAGGTCACGAATCAACTTCGATTGGGCCACAGCATTGCGCTTGATTGCTTCCGCCATTCGATGCAATTGCTCTGACTGGACAATCTCATCGCTTCGCACCAGTAATTCGGAATAACCCAGAATCACGTTGAGCGGATTCCGCAACTCGTGCGACATTATCGCGAGGAACTCATCCTTCAGACGATTGGCTTCTTCCAGTAGACGCGCTTGTTCGGTCAGCTGCTTTTCCGCCTGGTTCCGCTCGATAAAGTCCGCCGCTTGCCGCGCCAGTAAATCCATGAAACGTAACTCACGCTGGCTCGGGCGGTGTGGCGTGCTGAAGTGCGTCGAAATGATTCCAAGGATTTTTCCGCCACTGCTAACGACCGGCGTCGATTGGAGCGCCTGGACGCCGGCTTCGAGGAGGACCCCAACCGAACGCCGGTCAGAAAAAATTTCGCTTCGTGCGACGTCTTCGACTACGATCCGTTCGGAGCATTGCATCGCTACTCCGCATGTCGTCGCGTCATCAGGACGAACGCTCGCAAAGAATTGCAAAAAAGATTCGTCGAAGCCGTGCTGCACGGCGATTGTCGGCGTTTCAGATTCGCCTTCGAGCAATTGAATGGTTCCTTTGTCAGCTCGGGTAATCGCGATGCCGGTTTCGAGAATAGAATTCAGGCACTGTTCAAAAGCCACCTTGGAATCCGCGCATTGAGCGCCTAATTCATAGAGACGAGTTGTCGCTTCGAGGTCCACTGTGGCGCGATGCTCACTCTCGCGCAATGCAGCTTCGGCGAGTTCCTGCTTGCGTTCACGGCTGGCCACGGCGCGTACACACCACCACAGCAACAGGCTAAACAGAATGATTTGCGTCAGCACGAGCATCGCCGTGCCCATAGCAGTGTCGACAAACCCTGCAGTTTGACCTTTGACCCGCAACCACCCGAGCCCTAAGCACAACGCGATAATGAGAGGTAAACTGCGGCGAGCAAGCACGCCCGCGGCAGTGTTTTGGGAGAAGGTCCAGGTTGGTTCCGCATGGGGAACGCTCGCCAGCAGGGCGAACGCGAGCGCCAAAAGAATCGACGCCGTTTGAAACGCGATACCGGTCCAGTCCGCGAGAGAAAACAACGCTTGCGCCCCGAACAAATAACCGATCAGCGAAAGCATGGAAATCGCGGCAACCAGCATCCCCATTACCGACGCAGCGCGCTGCACGCGCGGGCCGGCCCGCAGAAAAAGCAAGGCGATTCCAATCACCGTAAAGCAGGTGGACGCGGGTAGTCCCATTCGTCCCGGTGCGACGGCGGCCTTGATGCCCCACGAATGACGAATGAGAAGTTCATCAATTCCCAGATTTACCCCTAGAATGTGCTGGAACAGTGTTGCCGCACCGATTGCCAAAACGACGCTCCCCAGTCCCGCGCTCAGTCGCTGCATCCAACGTGAGGACATTCCAGCCAGGATCAGAGCCGCGCCTGCGCAAACTGCCGCAACGGCCGTGTTGGCAAACATAGAGATGCCACTGTTGACCCAATCCGTGAGCTGTGGCACGTGCCCGAACCAGCCGATCAGAGTCAGGAGCCCGGCCATCACGGCGTAGCCGCTAAGAACAAGAATAATTCTCCGACTGAAAGACGGGCTTGTTCTGATGGCTTGAGGTGCGAACGTGGCTTGGCCAACGCTGTTGGAAAAATGCGAGGCGGCAGGGACCCTTGGATCGTCGGGCATAGCTATGCTTTGTAAAAGTGGATCAGCTACTACAAACTCGTGATGCGAGATTTCAGAGGGGAAACTTTATATCACAATACAAGACAACTAGCAGGTGTTATGCGGGGATTTTCGTTATGCCGGGGATTTGAACCTTCTGCGCTTCGAGAAACCGGCCGGCGCAGCAATCGCCGGCGTTGTTGGCAACGTGAACGAGTAGGATCGGGGTCTGGACTGCTGAAGTCGAAACTTCTTGCAACGCTTCAAGATGGCCCTGCCTCAAAAATGGTTTTCGCCACAAAAAGCACAAGAAGCACAAACCATTTTCCTGAGTTTTTGCGCCTTTTTGCAGCTAATCTTTTTATCGATAGTTGGACTTTTGACAAAGCCCTTCAAGATACTGTCGCGCCGAAAACGCTGGTGATTTAAAGAGGTGCTGGAGCGATCGCGAACCGCTGCTGAATACCCAGGGCGTCGCCCTACGCTGATTGAAATGCACTCGCTTTTGTTATATACAAGCAGTTCCTCTCGGCCAATGTGAATTTGTCGGACATGTTCGAGGAACCTACACAAAAGCCATCAGCCACACTAGGCGATGTTCTCTATGCCGCGTCGAAAGCTCCAGTGCCGGAGCAGGACTGGACGGCGCTCGTCCAAAGCATTGCCGGGGGCGATCAATTGGCGCTTCATGCGCTCTACGAGAGGGCTCATCGTCCCGTCTTCACTTTGATCATGCGAATCACCGCTAATCGGGAAACCGCTGAAGAGCTCACCATCGACGTCTTCCATGACGTTTGGCGACGCGCAGCGCGTTACGACGCCGCTAATGGCACGGTGCTCGGCTGGATCATGAACCAGGCACGCTCGCGCGCGATCGACCGACTGCGCTTCGAGAGCCGAAAGAAGCGCAGCCACGGCATGGATATGCAGTCGCCAGCCGACGTCGGTGCCGATCCGCACGATGTGCTCCAGTTGCGCGAGCAAGGCGAGTCGCTGCGCGCGGCATTGGTAGCTCTAACGCCGGACGAGCGCGAAGCCATCGAAACGACGTTCTTCGGCGGTCTTACGCATGTCGAAGCCGCGGCGCGGCTAAACCAGCCGCTGGGCACGATCAAGACGCGCATTCGTTCAGGATTGCACAAGTTGCGGGACATACTGGTCGTAGAAAGGGCGAAGCATGAGTGAGTTCCCCAAGAACCCCTGCGAGCACAGCGAAGTTACGTGCGCCTACGTGGCTCAGGCATTGACGTCGAGCGAGATTTCCATGGCCGAAGCCCATATCGCGTCGTGCTCGGACTGTCAGCGCGAAGTGGAGAGCCTCCGCCCGGTGCTCGATGG
>DATDFM010000215.1:0-18797 GCA_036522635.1 Candidatus Udaeobacter sp.
AGATCAACTCGGCGAGCTCGCGAATCGTGACATCTTCGCCACAGCCAACGTTGATGATCTCTGGCAAATCGTATTTCTCCAGCAACAAAACACATGCAGCAGCAAGATCGTCGACATGCAAAAATTCACGGCGCGGCTCTCCGGTTCCCCATACGACCAGCTTTCGCGCACCTCGAATTTTCGCTTCGTACGCTTTGCGAAGAAGCGCCGCCAGCACGTGTGACGTCTCCAGATCGAAGTTGTCGTTAGGGCCGTAAAGATTTGTCGGCATAACCGAGATGAAGTTCGCGCCGTACTCGCGTGCGTACGCCTGGCATAGTTTGATCCCGGTTATCTTGGCGAGGGCGTACGCTTCATTCGTCGGCTCCAAAGGGCCGGTCAGTAGCGCGTTTTCGGGAATCGGCTGCGGCGCCAGCTTCGGGTAAATGCAGGAACTGCCGAGGAAGAGCAGCTTACGCGCGCGAGTCTGGTGTGCGGAGCGAATGACATTGTTCTGGATGCGTAAATTATCGACAAGAAACTCCACCGGGAAATCATTGTTTGCCTTGATTCCGCCGACCTTCGCCGCGGCGAGAACCACGACGTCTGGCCTTGATTGCTCAAAAAAGTTCTCAACCGCACATTCGTCACTGAGATCGAGCTGCGATCGATCGCGCGTGAGCAGATTCGTGAAATTTTCCGTTTCAAGCCGCCGAACGAGCGCGCTCCCGACCATTCCGCGATGGCCGGCGACAAAGATCTTATCGGATTTCTTCAACTGCACGGTAGTCTGTAGTCAGAAAATAGCCGGCAGGCAAGGCACCGCGGAGGCGCATTTCGTGGTTCGATTTGAACACGCATTGCGTGATGTAGCCGAGTCGCTCAGTCGAGGTGATTCGGAGCTGATTAGAATGGGGCGCCGTCGCTACAACCTGCCGATGGAAGTCGTGCTCATGCTCGACCCTTGTTGTGTAATTCGATCACGAGCATGAATAGGAGTAGGAGTTGCCGCGGCAATCCGCCGGAGGTAGTGGTATAATCATTAATGATCTCCGGGGCGACGGAAACATTTCAGTTCGACGCGATTGACGATGTTCTAAGCGACATCGCTAAAGGCCGTATGGTGGTCGTGACCGATGACGCGGATCGCGAAAACGAAGGCGATCTGGTCATGGCGGCGGAAAAAGTGACGCCTGAAGCTGTCAATTTCATGGCGACTCACGGCCGCGGCTTGATTTGCGTCCCGATTCCGAATGAACGGGCCGACCAGCTAGGCTTGCAGCGAATGGTGGCTCAAAATCGGGAAAAACATAACACTGACTTTACGGTTTCAGTGGACGCGGCACGCGGGGTGACTACCGGCATAAGTGCCTACGACCGCGCCACGACCATACTGGCCATCGCCAATCCGAAATCGGCGCCGGAAGATTTGAACCAACCGGGTCACATATTTCCACTCCGCGCAAAAGATGGTGGGGTGCTGCGGCGCGCCGGTCACACCGAGGCGGCCGTGGATCTGGCAAGATTGGCAGGACTCCAAGCGGCGGGCGTGCTGTGCGAAATTTTGCATGACGACGGGACCATGGCCCGTCTTCCTGAGCTGATGGAGTTCCGCAAGAAACACGGGCTGCGCATTTGCACAATCCAGAGTTTGATCGCCTATCGCCGCAAAAGCGAGAAACTCGTGGAGCTGGAGCAGATCGTAAAAATGCCCACGGACTACGGCGATTTTGATCTGCATTTATATCACTCGAAGGTGGATGGACAGCACCATCTCGCACTGGTGAAAGGCCGGATCGACAAACACAAGCCGACCTTGGTGCGAGTGCACAGTCAATGTCTCACCGGCGATGTTTTCGCGTCACGCCGGTGTGATTGCGGAAATCAATTGCATGCAGCGCTGCGGCAAATCGAGGAGGAAGGCCAGGGCGTTCTGGTTTACATGCGACAAGAGGGCCGCGGCATCGGATTGGCGGCAAAAATTCACGCATACAAGTTACAAGAGGAAGGACTCGATACCGTAGAAGCCAATGCGAAACTCGGGTACGCAAGTGACCTGCGCGATTACGGTCTCGGCGCACAGATTCTTTTCGATCTGGGCGTACGAAAATTCCGGTTTCTCACGAACAACCCCAAGAAAGTTGTTGGCTTGGAGGGCTACGGTTTGGAAATGATCGAGCAGGTGCCGATCCGCTGCGAGGCCAATCCACACAACAAGAAATATCTGGAAACAAAACGGACGAAGCTCGGACACTTGCTCTAGGGCGTTCGCGAATGACGAAGGAATCGCCGTCTCGTCCGCCAATCGCCAAGGCCACACGCACGTTCTACATCGTTGCGAGCCGGTTTAATGGGCAATACGTGGATGGACTCATAGATCACGTGACAAATGAACTGAGCGCGCTGGCGCCAGCGGGCACGATTTTGCTCCATCGCGTACCTGGTTCGTTCGAGATTCCCGTAGTCGCACGCGAAGTTGCGATCCAAAACAAAGCCGACGCGATCATTGCCTGCGGAGTGATTCTGCAAGGCGAAACCGATCACGCACAAAATCTCAGTCGGTCGGTTACCGATGCCCTGCAGCGAATTGCCATAGAGCACGGCGTACCGGTAATCAACGCAGTTCTTACTTTCGATAACGAAGATCAGGCTCGCGCGCGTTGTCTTGAAAATAAAATTAATCGAGGAACTGAAGCCGCGCGTGCAGCGGTGGAAATTTCGAATGTTTTGGCGGAACTTCGCAGCAAACAAGGAGCAGCGGTTTCCAAACCGCCGAGGGATAATGGGTAAACGAAGGCGCGCTAGAGAAGCTGCAGTTCAATATCATTTCTGGCGTGACCTCCAGCGCGGCGAAGGGCCAGACAAGATCGATGATTTTTGGGAGTTTTGTCCTGCGACACAGCGCGTGCGCGAATTCGCCCAACCGCTAATCGATGGAATGGTTGCGCATCTGCCAGAGATTGACGAACGCATTCGCCGTTACTGCGAAAACTACGAATTTCGACGAATTTCAGCGGTGGATCGCAACGTCCTGCGGCTGGCGATTTATGAAATGCTTCATCGCGATGACATTCCGCCGGTTGTCTCCATCAACGAAGCGATCGAGCTGGCGAAGGCGTACGGCGGCGCAGATTCCGGCCGGTTTGTGAACGGTATCCTTGATCGTATCCGGAAAGATTTGGATCGCCCCGCCCGCGAGCCGGTACGCAAGGCAGTGGAGTGAAGGAGTTGTGGAGTAATGAAATAAATTAGCGGCAATACTCCAGCACTCCGCGACTCCAATACTCCTTGCTACATGAACTTCTTCGAAACTCTCGCCAAGCAATTCGCAGGCAAACCAATTGATTGGGACCAGCTCGAAGAAACGCTCATCCGTGCCGATCTCGGGGTGCCGATGACAATGCGCATCATCAGAACGCTTCAGGAACGAGAGGCATGGGCTTTACTGGGAATCGGCGATGTGATCAAAGCGGTGCGCGAAGAGATCGCGCGTATCTTGCCGCGCGATCCGGCGCCAATACGCCAGCTAAAGGACAAACCAGCTGTGATTCTGATTGTCGGCGTGAACGGAACGGGCAAAACAACATCTACAGCAAAGCTCGCGCACAATCTTATCGATACTGGGCACTCGGTTATGCTTGCAGCCGCAGACACATTTCGCGCAGCCGCTATCGAGCAACTCGAGATCTGGGCAAAAAGACTCGGCGTTGAGATCGTTCGCGGGCAGCACGGCGCGGATCCCGCAGCGCTTTGTTACGAAGCGTATCAGGCAGCAGCTAAGCGGAAAATTGAGTTTTTGCTGTGCGACACTGCTGGCCGGCAACACACGAAAGCAAATCTGATGGCCGAGTTGCAGAAGATAAAACGCACTTTGAATAAACTCGAAGCGGAGACACCGCAGGAGACATTCCTTGTGGTCGATGCGAGCACAGGCAGTAACGCGCTAAGTCAGGCACGCGAATTCCACAACGCGCTTGGACTCACTGGTCTGATCGTGACCAAACTCGATGGCAGCGGTAAAGGTGGCATCGTGGTTGCAATCCAGGACGAACTTGGAATTCCGACACGCTTCGTCGGCACCGGCGAAAAGCTAAACGATTTTGCGATGTTCGATCGGAAACTGTATCTCGAAAGCTTGTTGTAACGACCTCGTTATCGCGAGCCAAGTCGAAGGTCCCGCAGCGCTACCGTGAAGTGATTTCACGCGATTTGATTCGCTCACTTCCCGTTCGCTCAGCCTCCGGCCTTCCCGTCCATGTCGCGACTTCCCAGCCGCTCCATTCTCGACTTCGCTCGGAATGACGAAATAGACTGGCAGCATGTTCAAACGACTTCTCTCGCCGCCTGAGCAAAGTCGGTCCGCAAAAACGGTGGAGATTTATGGTTGGATCATTTTCCTCGAGGGTGGGTTGCTTCTGCTCTTTCCCGATTTCATGGCAAGCCTTATGCATTTCGGTCCGCTTACTCCGCAAGCTTCAGGATTTTTGCGTTTGGTCGGCATGCTCGTTTCAGGGTTTGGCATGCTTTATCTTCTGAGCGGCCGGCTAAATGCGGAAGGCTTTGTCTTCGCCACATTAATCGATCGGCCATTCGTCGCACCGACCATGGGCCTTCTGTGGTTTTTTGGAGCGTTGCCGGGTCCGCTCGCGCTCTTATTTGCCATCGAAGATTCCGCCAGCTGGCTTTGGACTTTGCTGACGTGGCGCGCCGAACGGCTACTCAGTTGAGTTGAGCGCGTCGCAATAGGCCTGGGCGGCAGCGACTATTCGACAGCAACGAATTTGTCGCTGACATGTTCCAACTGAACTCAAGTGCTGTGCCCCAAGCACCGAAAGAAGTAATCTCGCCGGAAGAGGCTGTGCCTGCGGAGAAGCCACAAGTCTGCGTGGTTTCATAGCGAAGTTCACCGCGCTTCGTCGCGGCTTCAGATCGGCCAACCACGCTTGAGCGAGATGTGCAGAGCAACTAATGCGCGCCAGGAGCACCTGCGTACAATTCAAAGAATGCGAGGCAGACGAAGATCGCCCCGAACACGCAGACCAGGTCGACGAGCAGCATCGTGCTTAGTGCGTAGCGGGTATTCTTGATCTTCACACTCCCGAAATAAACAGCAATGACGTAGAACGTCGTCTCCGCTGCGCACTGAAAAACGCAACCAAGGCGGCCGGTGAAGGAGTCCGCCCCATACGTATACATCGCGTCGAGCAGGAATCCGCGGCTTCCGGCCGAGTTGAATGGGCGAAGAATTGCGATTGGCAGCGCATTCACGATCTGGTCGCTTACGTGGACGGCGCGAAACACCCATGCCAGCGCGGCCGCCATCATCTCGAATAATCCACTGTTTCGAAAAAGCGAGATCGCGACAAGCATTCCAAGGATGTACGGAAAAATGATACGCCCGACTGCTAGCCCGTTGTATGCGCCTTCGACGAATGAATTGAAGATCGTCGTACCTTTTGCCGCGAATTGCTTTTCGCGCAACAAGCTGTAACCGAGGATCGCAAAGATAAGACCGAGCAGTAAACCATTCGAGAGATTCCCGGTGAACTGGTTTTTGCTGATTAGATCCAACCGCGTGATATAAATAAGCAACGCGGTGATGACCACAGCAATCCCGCCGATTGCGATCACAATCTTAGCCTTCAATAAATTGATCCGCTGACGAATGCCGACAAGTACTAGCGCCGAAACCGTGCCGATGAATGACGTGATAATGCACGGTAGCATCACGTCCGCCGGGTTGGTCGCATGTGCCGCCGCGCGATAGCCGATAATCGAAGTCGGGAGGAGCGTCAGCCCGGCCGCGTGCAAACACAGGAACATAATCTGTGAGTTGCTTGCACGATCCTTTTGATCGTTCAATTCCTGGAGGCTCTCCATCGCCTTTAAACCGAACGGTGTTGCTGCGCTGTCAAGACCGAGGAAATTCGCCGCGAAGTTCAACGTCATGTAAGAGATCGACGGATGACCTCGTGGCACATCTGGGAAGACGTGGATGAAAATCGGACTCAGGCGTTTTGCGACGCGTTCCGCAGCGCCGCTGTCGATCAACAATTGCAGGATGCCGCTGAAGAATGACAGATACGCAATCAGCGGCAATAAGATTTCAAAGATTGTAATTCTGGCTTGCGGCAGGACGCCATCCGCGGCCTGTTTTCCGAAGTAGAGCCTCAACACCCCGTTGTCGATCGCATACTGATACTCTTTCTTGTCGATCGTGATCTTATGATCGGATGCGCTCTGCAAGCTGCGCTCCACTTCAGGTGGCAGCTTGTCGAGATAATATACGCGTTGGAGGAGCGGATCGTCCTTCTTGCCGCTTACTGCAAATTCGATGGAGTAGATTCGGCCGGTGAAAAGCTGGATGAGGAGATAGGCAATCGAGCAAAGGAAGAGAGCGACCCAAAATCTGCTTAACGCCATCTGGAATTAGTTCACCGGCTGAAATTGCGTCACGACCGCACTTAAAGCAGTACGCTCTATTCGCCGCAAGCCCAAAACTGGATCGCGGCCGTGGACCGGTCGACCGCTGAAGTGCGCATTCCCGAAGCCGGACGGCAGGAATGAACGCGCCCCAACCATTTTGTGTCTAACCTGCGATTTTAGTTAGGAAACAAATCCCCCCGCATTCCTTAAGTAAGCGCGATTATGCGCAGAGTTAGGCATTGTTAGGGGACAATTCTCACCATGAGAAAACAGGAATGAAAGCGACGCGATTAACTTACAAACACAAACAATCATACAAGACTCTGTGGTTTGGGCTGGCCGGCGCAATCGTTGTGATTGTCGGCTCGATTTTATTCGGGTATGCTCAAGGACAGAAGCAGCAAACCGAGAAAATGAATCCCACGAAACCGATTCCCAATGACGCCGAGTTGCGCCAGAAACTAACCAACGACCAATACAAAGTGACGCGTCAGTGCGGCACGGAGACGCCGTTCCACAATGCATACTGGGACAATCATAAGCCGGGCATTTACGTCGACATCATCACTGGCGAGCCTCTCTTTAGTTCGCTGGATAAGTTCGACAGCGGCACAGGTTGGCCCAGCTTTACCAAACCGATCAAGTCACAGAACGTCACCGAAAAACGCGATACCTCTTTTGGAATGGAACGCGTAGAGGTTCGCGGAAAATCCAGCGATTCCCATCTCGGCCACTTGTTCGATGATGGTCCCGCTCCGACCGGTCAGCGATTCTGCATTAATTCGGCCGCGTTACGCTTTATTCCGGTGGAAAAATTAAAGGAAGAAGGTTACGGCGAATATGCTTCTCTGTTTCAGCAACAGCACCAGCAAACGGTTGCTGAACAACAGCCGGCGAAGAAATAAGAACTGCATTCGGAGGCGTGCTGTAGTGTCCGCTGTCCTCAGCGGAAAATTCGCCGTTTGAAAATCGCGTCCAAACCTCACTGCGCTGAGGACAGCGCGCTACAGGATCATTTCTGGATGCTAACTTCTTCCTTTTTGAAATCAGCAAACGCACAATCTGGACTCCGCTGATCATGACCCGCGACGATTTTGACTACGCGCTTGAAAATACGCGCGTGATTCTTGCGCCGGAGCATCAGATCGCAACCTTCGGCAGCACCAGTTTCAATTTCTATTTGATCTCGGAGTTAATGGACCGCGTGAACCGGGTGCGGATTCGCAACGGCAAAATCCAAGCGGAACGCCCACAGATCCTGACGCCGGAGCACTATTGCAGGCTGCTATTGGAGGGTTTCGGAGAAAAGGCGGAGCGATATGTTGATCAACTGCGTGAACACACGCGAAACATCGCTGTGCTCCGTTATGGTTTCCAATTTCGCAAAACCGATCTAAACGAAGAGACGCTCAGCGACTCGATCGACGCAGTTATCAATCGCACCAGACGACAGGTGGAAAACAAAAACGAACCGCTCAGCGCAATAATCCAGGGCGTAGACGACGCGTGGGAAGTTTGCCTGCTCAAATTCACCATCGATTTGGTGGAGCGTTCATCTGGAAATAATCTCGGCGATTTCAGAAAACGCGGTTTGATCTAGCCATCCTAATGCTTGTCATCCTGAGCGAATGCGAAGGATCTCTGTATTTCCGACACCGGCGGTACGACCAGTTAAACTGAGATTCTTCGACTCCGCTTCGCTCCGCTCAGGATGACAACATATGTTTGTTGCGCGCTCGTGGCTAACTCGCGGATTTTCGGAGATACGGTTTGACGTGAAATGGTACTGATCAAAAATGCGACCGGATGAACGCGCCTGCGCTAGCGAGCGCACGTCGCCCAGCTTCGAGATGAGCATTCCACAAGGGCCATGCATGGATCATGTGCGGCCAGATCTCCAAAATCACTGCGACATCGGCCGCACCGGCCCGCGAAGCAAGTCGAGTAGCATCATCGAGTAACGTCTCATTAGAACCAACCTGAATCAGCATCGGCGGAAAATTTCTGAGATCCGCATAGAGCGGAGAGACGCGTGGATCTTTTCTGTCGATGCCAGCCGGCAGATAGGCATCAGCCAGCTCGTTTAAATATTGTTTGTGGATGAGCGGATCGACTTCGGCTTTGCTGGCAAGAGTCGACCCAGACATCGTTAAATCCGCCCATGGCGACATGAGCCACGCGCATGCCGGCAACTCCTCGTGCGCTTCACGCAATCGCCCGATCAATGCGAGAGTGAGTCCGGCCCCTGCGCTGTCGCCACCGATCGCAATGTGGCCAGCAGCGATTCCTTCATTTCGCAAAAATCTCCATGTAGTCAGGGCGTCATCGTACGCTGCGGGAAACGGATGTTCCGGCGCCAGTCGATACTCGACAGCAAGGGTCCGCGTTCTCGCCGCCCGCCCCGCTTCGGTGAGCAGACGACGATGGCTCTTAATTGAACCGGAACAGTAACCGCCGCCGTGGAAAAACATCAGCACGCGAGAAGGATCGCTGCCCGGAACAATGGAATATTCGCCGGGTATTCCATTTACATCGACCGCCGTAAGCACCACGTCGTTCGCAACAGGCCAGACGGCACCAACCTCGTCGAGGCGTTTTCTCCTTTCAGGCCAACCGACCGGACGTGGCTTGGAGCTCAGGAGTGCGCGGATGGCGTCGATTTCGCTTTGGGCCATTGTGTTCTACGGTGAAACCAGCGAAGGCTTCATCGGCCAACGCTGAACTTTCGGCTTTCGTCAGTGCGCGGAGCTTGGCATTCTGCGCACGCCGAGCAACTGAAAAAATTTTCCCGACTGAGCTGACCATGCCACATCGTTACGACGCCATCATCATCGGCGCGGGGCACAATGGCCTAACGTGTGCATGCTACCTGGCCAGAGGAGGACTAAAGGTCCTGGCCCTTGAGCAATATCACACAGTTGGCGGCATGACTGTGACCGAAGAAGAAACGTTGCCTGGGTTTTGGTCTGACATTCACGCCAGTGGTTATCAACTCGCGAACCTCTCGCCCGTCCCGAATGAGCTGGGTTTGCTTGATCGCTACGAACTCATCGAGCCAGAGATTCCTTTTTCGCATGCGTTTCCCAATGGTGACCTCATCAGCGTTCATCGCGACATTGAAAGGACTGCCGCCGAGATCGTCCGGTATTCGGTGAAGGACGCCGAGAAGTGGCGTGCGTTGATGCACCAGTTTCTCGCCGAAAAAGATGCGATCACCGCGTCGATGTTTTCACCGCCGCCTTCATTTCCAGCCGCCGCGGCAAAGTTTGCCGCCTCGCCCGCTGGCATGGAAGCCTATCGCTTCAGCATGCAAAGCGTCAGATCGTGGGCGGATCAAACGTTCGAAGCAGAAGCAATGAAGACACTATTCGGCTCTTTCGCCACGTTTTTAGGCGCTTCGCCCGACGATGCCGGCGGCGCAGAGCTCGGGTGGCTTTTTGCCTCCGTCCTGCAAAATGCCGGGAACAACCTGGTTAAAGGCGGGATGCATCGCGTTACGCTGGCACTCGCGGAGGACTTGCGTGCACACGGCGGCGAAATCCGTACTAACGCACTCGTGGAGAAAATTCTCGGCGACAGGAAGCGTGCTACTGCTGTGCGTCTCGCAAATGGCGAGGAGATATCCGCTACTCAGCTGATCGGCTCCAACACCGATCCAGGGCACCTCATAATCGATTTGCTCGGAGCGGAAATGGTCGGAACTGACATCGTGAACGCGATGAAATTGTACGAATGGGGCGATTCAGTATTCGTTATTTTCGTCGCGCTCGAGAGCCCCGTTAATTACAAGACCGGAATCGCGGCGCGGCAATCAGCACATGTTCATCTTACTGAACCGTCTCTCGATTTCTTGGCGCAGGTATATTTACAGTGTCGCGGTGGCCTCCTCCCGGCTGCTCCCATGATCGTAAGTTGGAATGATTCCGCGATAGATCCCAGTCGCGCCCCATCAGGCAAGGCGCTGATGAAATTCGTGGTGCTAAGTGTGCCCTACGTGATCACCGGCGATGCGACCGGTAAAATTCCGGCACGCACATGGGATGAAGCCCGCGAACCCTACGCTGATTATCTGATTGATCTGATCACTGATAATTACATTCCCGACTTGAAAGCCAAGATCCTGAAGCGGGTCGCGCATTCACCGGTTGATATTTCGCGCAAGATCATTAGCGCCGTTCGGGGCACGCTGGGTCAGGGCGCGTTTCTCCCCTACCAAACCGGTTCGCTGCGCCCAATTCCTGAACTTGGCCAATACAAAACGCCAGTGCCCAACGTGTACCTCTGCAGTTCCGGAAGTCACCCAGGCCCGGGTGTGTCCATGGCCCCAGGAAGAAATGCGGCTCGGGTCATTTTCGCTGACTTGGGGTTGGATTTTGGAAGTGTCAGTTCAGTGCAGCGCTAGGACGACGGCGCGCGGGGCGTCCCCCGCCCTACCAGAGATTGCCGTGAGCGGGCAGTCCTCCGGACGTTGTGCAAAAATTTCCGCTTTCTGCATTCCGTCAGCCTTGGCATTATGCGCGCTCGGGAGTCCGTTTTGAAAAATTACCTCCAGCTCAATCTCAATTTGCTTTACTGGATCTTGGTTGCGCCGTTCACGGGTCAATTTTTCAAGATCTCGCCGATCTTCCGACAAATGGTTTTCATAGGGGTTCGCGCGGCGCCGATGGTCGCGTTGACGGCGTTCAGCGTGGGCGTGACCCTGGCAATGCAGGCTGCGCATTCTCTCGAGAGTCTCGGCGCGCAGATGTACATTCCAGATCTTGTGATGCTCACGCTGCTGCGCGAAATGGGGCCAGTCTTGATCGCGGTGATTGTCATAGGCCGCAGCGGTTCTGCTGTGGCTGCCGAGCTAGGCACGATGAAAGTGTCCGAGGAAATCGAGGCGCTTGAGGTCATGGCGATTGATCCCGTGCAATTTCTGGTGGTGCCTCGTTTTATTGCCATGATGATCATGCTGCCGGCGCTCACCATCTTCGGAAATTACATCGGCATCCTGGGCGGTTGGGCAGTCTGCGTCTCTGCGCTGGATTTCAACACCGCCGGATACATTCTGGAAGCGCTGCAAAGTTCGGAACCGTGGGATCTTTATTCGGGAATGATCAAAAGCGTCGTCTTCGCGTGGATCGTCATAACGATTGCGTGCAATGCAGGCCTCACTGTCGAAGGTGGTGCCGAAGGCGTTGGACAAGCTACCACGACATCGGTTGTTCAATCTTTGCTCGCAATGTTAGTGATGAACGCGGTGCTCACGGGGATTTTCTTTTTCGCGGGATGAGGTGAATGACAAAGCTCGAATGTCGAATGACGAAAGAATGACGAAACCCGAACCATTCTGCGATGAAGAGCTGTTCTGGAGTGATCGCGCAGAATCAGTTGTTCGCGAGGAACCTGAAACGACGCGGATCTACGATCTCGAGGAACGCACCGCTCGATTCGGTGAAGCCGTTATTGATTTCGTAAAACTGATTCCACAAAATCCTGTCACGAACCGTCTCATCAGTCAGCTCGTCGGGGCAGCGACGAGTGTTGGCGCTAATTACGTCGAAGCCGACGACGCGGTCTCGAAAAAGGAATTCCTGAAGAGTATTGGAACCTGCCGAAAGGAAGCTCGTGAAACGAAACACTTCCTGCGAATGATCGTTCGAGCAATGCCGGAATTAAAAGGACAGGCTCGTACTCTCTGGCTTGAAGCAAGAGAACTTCATCTAATTTTCTCAAGCATTTGGAGGGCTGGCAAAAATGAGCAATGAACAACGCAAGGCGCTACGACGTCGCCCGGTGTTCGTTACTCGATCTTCGTCATTCGTTCGTCATTCACCCTTCGTCATTCGAGCTTCGTCATTCTTTCGTGCTTCGTCATTCGAGCTTCGTCATTTTCTTGGCTTCGTCATTCGGGTTTCGTCATTCTGATCATGCCTACTGACTCTACTCTCATTGAGGTCGATGGCCTCGTTCGAAAATTTGGCGACCGCGCCGTGCTTAACGACATCTCGTTCGATGTCCGGCGTGGGGATACCCTTGTTATCATGGGCGGCAGCGGCTGCGGCAAGAGCACGTTATTACGACACTTGATCGGTTCCATGAAGCCGACCTCGGGGATGGTGAAACTATTCGGAGAAGAACTCTCCGGGATGAAAGAGCGCGAGCTCATCCACATTCGGTTGCGATTCGGAATGTTGTTTCAATCCGGCGCCTTGCTCGCCTCACTCACAGTGGGTGAGAACGTAGCTCTGCCACTTCTGCAGCACACCGACAAATCTGTTGATGAAATCCAAGACGTCGTGGAACAAAAACTTCAGATGGTTGGACTCACTGGTTTTGAAAACCTCAGGCCGGATGAAATCAGCGGAGGAATGAAGAAGCGCGTGGGACTTGCCCGTGCTCTGGCGCTGGATCCGGAGTTACTGTTTAGCGATGAGCCCACTTCTGGACTTGATCCGATCATGACTGCGGTTATCGACGAACTCACGCTCAAGTTGACCCGGGATAAAGGGATGACCGCAGTTGTAGTTAGCCACGACATGACCAGCGCATTTCGCATCGCGACGCGTATGATTATGCTTGGCCACGGTGGGATTGTAGCTCAGGGTACGCCGGATGAAATTCGCGCCAGTTCAAACCCGGAGGTACAACAATTCATCAAGGGTGAACCCGATGGACCGATTCCGTTAAATCTTTCGCAGGACGAACACGAGCATCATCAGCAGGTGAAACCACGCCCCCTCCACAGGTTCCTTCACAAATCGGCATGAAGCGCAATTTATCCGATTATTTCGTCGCGCTGTTTGTGATCATCTGCAGCGTGGTTTTGCTCGGCGCACTCGCGTTTGCACTGTCCGGGCGACAACTGAAAAAATCGACGCGAACGCTGCAAATTAATTACGAAGACGTGACCGGCATCAAGGTGAATTCCGAGGTGCGCTACGCGGGCGCACCCGCAGGCCGAGTCATTGCGATGCGCCACCTCACTGCGCAGGAACGTGAAGCAACTGCAAACAAAAAGGACGCGGTGGTTGTAACGGTCAGCCTCAACGAAGGGATTCCGCCGTTGCCGACAGATATCAGCGCCACGCTGAGCTCCGATACGATGTTATCTCCGAAATTTGTGGCGCTTTCCGCGGGAACACCCGGTGGTCAGACGCTGGCAAATAACGCCACGATCGAAGGTCATCCGGCGTATGGGATTGAACAGATTACCGCGGCAGCCGGACCGTTATTCGAGGACGCAAGCAAACTGCTGAATAATTTTAACGTAACGATCACGGATCTTAAAACGAATCTCGACGATTTCATGCCAAAACTCGGACCGTTGGCTGATTCGCTCAAGACGGATGCAGACAACATGCAAAACGTGCTCACCAATGTCGATGGTGTGGCTAAAGGTGCGGATTCAGTGCTTGGAACAGCCGACAAGTTCATCAGTGCAACTGACAAAAATTTTCAGGAGCAGTTGAAACAATTGCACGTCACTCTAATGAATCTCAAGGTGGTCACGACCTACGCTAAAGAGCTCGTCGAAAATCTCGCTGAGAAGCCAAACCGCATCATCTTCAGCGGCAAACCAATCACGCTCACACCCGAATCAGAAATCCTAAAGAGTACCAAGCCTCTGCCGGCAACAAAACCGTAGTCGAACAATCTCCTGGTAGGCGCCCTCAATGGTTCGAAGAGCGGATCGTAACTACTTTGAGGCAGCCGTGTCGGATGCACTTTCCCTGCCGGCGACACGCCGGCCACTACAGTTTTCGATAACGCCGCATCAATTTGAAGAAGCGGAGGGAATCACGCACAGCATGGATCTTGCTGACTTGGTCGGTGTAAACAGTTGAGATTGGCACTGAATCGATCCTGTAGCCTTTACGGCTGGCGATGATCAGGGCTTCAGTCTCATAATCGAATCTGTGCCCACCCCGGAGCATATCTGGAATTATCTCCCGATGGAGCATGCGATAGCCACATTGCGTATCCGGAATCCTCTGTCCGCAAACGCGGCTGATCTCATTGCTCATATAACGGTTCACAACACGCCGGACGAATGGCATGCGAGCGACGTCGTCCATGCGGTTGCCAATGAAAAACGTAGGTCGTGCAACCAATGCTGCCGCTTCCAGAAACCGATCGATCTCTTCGGGAAGATGTTGGCCGTCTGAATCCAGAAGGATCACCCAGGTGATTTGCCGGTCTTCTCCGCTGGTCGACGAATTTGCACCACCAAGCCAGTGCGCCAGGCCGGTCTTAATAGCTTCGCCTTTACCCTTGTTTTGAGCGTGAACAATCACTTCGGCGCCAGCATCGCGTGCTCGTTGTTCCGTTTGATCCGTTGAGCCGTCATCAACGACCAGAACGTGATCCAGTCGCTCACGGGTTCGACGCGCAATGTCGCCGATGTGTTTTTCGTCCTGATACGCCGGAATAACCGCGGCGGTTTGCGTTCTTATACCCGTTTGTGTCATGTCGAGAAGTCTCAAGAATCGAGTTTAGAGATTCTTCGACTTCGCTCGGAATGACAAGCTCGCAATCGCGATGCTGCAGCGTGCGCTCTCCTCAGCGCAAAATTTAGCGCGATTGAATGTACCGCACGACAGAATCCGCTGAGGACAGCGGACACTACAGCTGAAGATTTGTTCCCACTTTGCGGTTATCTACGCACAACCGGATGAAAATCAGCCGCGTGATACGAACTTCGCACCAGTGGTCCCGACGCCACGTAGAGAAAACCTTTTCTCCGTGCGGTATCCCCGTAGTAATCGAACTGCTCCGGTGTGATGTATTCGACCACCGGCAAATGCTTGGCACTGGGACGCAGATACTGGCCCATGGTTAAGACGTCGCAGCCGACCTCGCGCAAATCATCCATGGTCTGAAATACCTCAGTTTCCTTTTCGCCAAGGCCGAGCATTACCCCACTCTTTGTCACAATCCCGCCGTTGCGAGAGGACAGTTCCTTTGCACGGCGCAAGACTTCCAGGGATACTCGATATTTTGCTCGCGACCGCACAACAGGCGTTAGCCGTTCAACAGTTTCCATGTTGTGATTGTAGATGTCGGGGTGAGCATGAAGCACCGTCTCTATGCACGAATCATGTGCGTGAAAATCCGGAACCAGCACTTCGATGATGATCGAAGCATCCATTTCTCGAATCGCAGTGATCGTCCGCGCGAAATGATCTGCGCCGCCATCCTTTAGATCGTCACGCGCAACTGCAGTGATCACCACGTGTTTCAAATTCATCCGCCGCACTGCCTTGGCAACGCGAGCCGGTTCGTCGTCTTCCAGCGCGAATGGTTTTGCCGTTGTCACTGCGCAAAATCCGCATGCACGTGTGCAACGGTCGCCTGCAATCATAAAAGTGGCCGTCCCCTGGCTCCAGCATTCCCAACGATTCGGGCACTGCGCGCTCTCGCAAACGGTGTGCAACCGCAAATCGGAAATCAGCGCTTTCGTCGAAAAGAAAACCGGATTCGACGGCAGCCGTACCTTGATCCAGGGCGGTTTCTGCGACTGGTGCAGGGCTGGATCGATCTTTGCGCAGGACATGAGAGAGAAAGTTACAACGTTAAAAAAGTTACAAAAGTTAAATCGGAAAGTCTGCCGCGTTACCCATTCTCATTAACGCCCGGCTTCAGTGCAACCAGCACGTAAACCAGAAGAACCTGTTTAAACGGCACGGCTTTACTTCGCTGATTGTTTTCGGACACCGCGCTGAAGCGGGGTGCTACATCCTAATGGCAGACGTTAATCGAGCGGACTCTTCACACCCATGCCCGGGCGGTTCAACACGTGGGTGTAAATCATGGTGGTGCTCACGTCTTTGTGCCCCAACAACTCTTGCACGGTGCGAATGTCATAACCATTTTCTAGCAGATGCGTTGCGAACGAATGTCGCAAAGTATGGCAGCTTGCGGGTTTGGTTAATCCGGCTGAGTGCACAGCCTTTTTTACCGCCTGTTGTAATCCACTCGCGTCGATGTGATGCCGCCGTTTGATGTTCGTTCGTGGGTCGATCGAAATTCGCGAAGAGGGAAAGACGAATTGCCAACTCCATTCACGTGCCGCGCGAGGATATTTCCGTGCGAGCGCATTCGGTAACCACACCTCGCCGAAGCCATCGGCCAAATCCTGTTCATGTTGAATTTTTATTTTCTGCAAATGGACCTGTAACAACGCTGCGGTTTTGACCGGCAGCATTGTCACACGATCTCTCCCGCTCTTGGCATCGCGCACCGTAATACGAGCGTAGCCAAAATCGAGGTCTTTAACGCGCAGTCGCACACATTCCATCAAACGCAGTCCGCTTCCGTAGAGCAGACCGACCATTAACCGCGGCGTCCCGTGCAGATGCGCGAAGATTTTGTGCACTTCATCGCGGGTGAGCACGACCGGCAAGCGCGCGGGCTTCCTGGCGCGCTCGACGTTTTGCAGCCATCCGATTTCCTGTTTGAGCACCTCTTTGTAAAGAAACAGGAGTGCGCTAAGAGCTTGGTTTTGTGTCGCAACAGAGACGTCCCGGGACCGTGCAAGATGAGTCAAAAACTCCGACATCTCTGTCTCTCGCATCTCAGCGGGATGACGCATTCGGTGGAACCGGATAAAGCGGGTGATCCAGTCGCAGTAGGCGCGTTCGGTGCGCAAGCTGTAATGTTTCAACCGGATTACATCCCGCACCTGATCGAGCAATTTTCTTTTGGGCTTGCTCGAAGCGGCACGCGGCGTTAAAACCGGTTCCATGATTCCGTTTTTATCGCACTGTTTGCTAGCGAGCAAGCGGATTAGACGGAATAATTCCGTAAAGAAATACGGAAAAATTCCATATATATCTCGTTAGACCTATAATGCATGTTGCCGCGGACCTAATTTCATTACTTCCCGCCATCATGTTCGGTGGTGTTTTGCTGCTGATTCTCGGTTTGTATTTGGTCAAGCGACAGCTACTCCGCAAAGAACCCTCACTCATTCCGGTAAACCGACTATTCAGGCGGATTGGTTTGGGCTTGTTTGTGTTTGCTCTCATTCTTATCACTCTTTTATGGCTCTTCGGACCCCGATAGCCCGCGATTGGTCTAACCAATCGCTCCAGCTAACCGCTGGCCGGCGCGATGAGCAGCTTTATTTTTATGAAAACATTGTTGATGTTGCGAAAGCTCGGCTCCGCCAGCGGTAGCTGAGCTCCGTCTCGTTAGATGCTAAAGCTTGCTCCTCTCGCGGCCCTCATAGCATCCGTCGCATGGTGCGCAAATGTTCACGCACACGATGCGGTTTTCTATGATGGCGTGTTCGATTTGGGCAAAGGGCCTGTTGGTCGTTGGGAGCTTGGGAAGCTGCGCGACTGGGTCTGGACTCACTGGCACGAACACTCGCCGGCGACAGCTACACTGCACTCCGTTTCGATGGAGGGCGAGGGGTTCGATTCACAGTACGCTATCGCGAGGGATCCTTCAGGGGCACTGTATCTCTCTGTCCACACCACAGGCTGGCAGCGTCCCGATTTTCCTGGTCACGAGGCACGTTGGCGCGATGACTGGCTCATTGCATATACCATTGCGCGCACTTCACAGCCTTACCACGATGACTGGCCAGGTAAGCCGATTGCACACTCAGGTTCGGCGCGATCTCATCGCTACGTCCTTGAGCTCAGAGATAAGCAAGGCAAAGTAGTTACCCACTTCTAGCGTGCAGCGACGTCCACATCTAACCAATCGCTCGAGCCAACCTCTGGCCGCTATGATGACCACACTTAATTTTATGAAACAGTTCTTGATGCTTGCCACGCTCGCTGTCGCCAGCGGTGGCTCAGCTCCATCTCGTTAGACCCAATGCACGCATCACAGCTCGCCAGCATCGCTTCCGTTTTCTTGGCACCTGTCCTACTTGCCGCACGGCAGAACGATCCGACCGCTGCCTACGCGCAGCGCGTGCAAGCCACCCTCGTGCAGATGACGATCCAGACGATTAAGGCGCAGCCCCAGCTCCTGAAGGCGGGCCATCTGTGGCTCACCTGCCGCATCGGTCGCCGGGGAGAGGTGCAGAGCGTCAAGGTAGCCTCGCGCCATCCTGTCCGTGGCATCACCGAAGCTTTTTCTACCGCGCTCAAGGCAGCGAAGTTCCCACCGATCCCGAAAGAAGTCATGATACAGCGAGGCGACGATTTCATAGATGTCACCACAGATTTTGGCATCGATTAGGTCTAACAAAGCGCTGCAGCCGACGGCTACCCGCTGCGCGTCCACATTTTTTATGATTAAAACAGTTCCAGAGATTTTCAGCCGCGCTCCCGGTAGCCGCGGCTGAGCTTTGTCTCGTTAGGCCTTGACAGCCCGCGCTATGGATTATCCAAAAGAAGGCAGCAAATCACTCTTCGACTACTCCGACAAGAGTATTCCACATGCAGGCT
>DATDFM010000216.1:0-16254 GCA_036522635.1 Candidatus Udaeobacter sp.
TCGTCGTTCGCATCCATGATCCCGCCCGGTTGACCAAGCTGCATCAAAGCGTCGCGAACGGCATCCGTTGGCGGAGCGAACGGTGGCAAGTTACGGAACATCCGGCCAAAATGTCCCGTCAGCGCCGGATCCGGAGTCGGGGTGTTGGTGGCCTGAGCTCTTGAGGAAAAACCAAAGCTGGCGACGCCGACTGTGATTAAGAGCCCGAAGGCAACGAACACCATCATTGGTAGAATCCATGTGTCGCATGAGTTCCGCGGACAAGTATTTGAATCTTTCATAATTTGATTCTTAGTTCTTCCTTTCCTTGTTAAGCCTCGATTGTTGTGGGTGTGTTTGGACTTCATTTGTTTTGAAATCCCCGCGGTCGTCGATGTCATCGATCCGGCTGGAAGTAGTGCTTCTGAAGATACTGGGCGACTTTCTTGCCAAGCACGGCCCCTTGCGTATCGGCGGTGCGGAAGTGGATTCCCGCCCACACGCGGGCGTCGATTACTTCCTTGAGGACGTCTGAAAACCGATCAAAGCTTCGGAAGCTACAGGATTTGTTGCTGAATGCGCTGACAGCGATCCTGTCGGTCCCGAAGAAGTTTTGCAGCGTGTGAATGAACGCACTCGTGTTACAGGCGTGACCTGAGGGATGGTCCGGGAAGGGCGGCGTAACAAGTGAGGGTGCGTTGCAAATGGGTGTTGTTGGGTCGAACAGAGGTAGCCAGGTCGGGTCGGCCTCTGTGGCCGGGTTGCCGTCAGTGTCGGCCTCGCGAATCGCCGTGATCGGACGCCAGAACTGCCAGTAGTACTTGTCGTTCCAACAACCAATGGAGGCATCAGCCGCCGCGAGGTTCTCCATCGCGAAGAGGCGAGCGCTATCGACGATATCCAAGTTCTGACTAGCAGCCAGTGCGCGAAACATCCGGTTAAAGAGCGCGTGAGCATGGTCCTGCCAGAAAATCGCAGCGTCGGTTTGATCTATTGTTCGCGTGACGCTTGTGAGTGAGCCGAGCTCTTTGACTTCGTTGAAGTCTTCCGCGTAGTCGATACTGGTGAGGGCGTTTGGCCCGTCAGTGCGGAGCATCTCTGCGCTCGGAACAATGAACGTCCGCACGTTTCCGATCCACGGCGCGGGATCGTTTGCGAAGTTCGGCGGCGTCGGCCGCCAGACGCCCGGCACTGGCGGGAATAGCGCCGGCGGCGGCCCGAAACGTCCGTCGTTCGTCCGGGCGATGAGCATTGCCATGGCTGTCGTCTCGCCGATGGCAACCCCCGCAGCCCTCGATCCCGGCGGATCATCAGGCAGACCCGCGATGTACGCGTCGTACTGCGGTTGCAGGGTTGGGAGCTGTGACGGGAACAGACCAGGGAGATCCGGGAAGCCCACCAGCACGCGGAAGGCAGCCGTTGCCGCCGCTGCTTCTTTGGAGTCCGTCGGTTGTGAAGAAGGCTGGATGAGATATGGCCGGTGGCCACGGTCGATGGCGTTGACCGCGTCGTAAACTGCTCCCTGCACCATCGCGAAGCTCAGGGCCGATACCTGCGGTGGTTGACCGGCAGTCACGACGATTGAGCTCGACGCGATCGCGTTCCAGTCGGTCACAGCGTCCGCGCGTGCAACCCGGGACGACGCGACGAGTGCTAGTACAATGAGAGATAGGAGAATTGGTATTTTTTTGAACGGAGTCAGCGGATTCATTGTTCTTCCCTTTTACATGTTGGTTTCGAATTGATGTTTGCTTTCCCTGTTACAAACAGGGTTCCGGAGCGCGTGCTGCACGGAATAGTAAGAAACTCCGACGGCTTGCTTTTTTTCTGCCGTCTTGGTACAAATTAATGACGTGAAGGTGCTGGCAGCGAATGGGTGTCGCCAGAGCGATTTCTTTCCTTCAACCCAATGGAGCGTAGTGCTCGCCGCGGGAAGAAACCTGGCTGAACCGGAGATGGCGCAAGCTGCGCTTGGGGAGCTTTGCCAAAGTTATTGGACACCACTTTATAGTTTCGTCCGCAGTCGTGGATATACCGTGCATGACGCCCAGGATCTCACGCAAAGTTTTTTCGCCCACCTGATCGAGCATAGAATCTACACCCGGGTCGATCGGCAAAAAGGCAGGTTCCGTTGGTTTTTGCTCGCTTCTGCGAAAAACTTCCTCGTGAACGCTTCCGAGCGCGAGCGAACGCTTAAGCGTGGCGGCGGACAAAGTTTTCTGCCCCTGCACGAACAAGAGATCGACAACGCAGAATCGCTTTTTCAAAGTCACGGTAGCGCAGGCAATGAAGATCAGATCTTCGATCGTAGTTGGGCGGAGGCATTGATTACTATGGGAATGGAACGGCTGTCCGCAGATTACAAACACGAGTCCAAGGAAGAGCTCTTCAATGAATTGAAGATCTTTCTTACGGGTAGCGCTGAGCCGCTGCCAACTTATTCCGAGTTAGCACATCGACTAAGAATAGCGGAGTCCACGCTGCGTAGTCACGTCACTCGCCTTCGAGCCCGGTACCGGGAAGTATTGCGCGCCGAAGTGCGGAAGACCGTGGATACCGAAGCGGAGGTCGACGAAGAGCTACACGAGTTGCTCCGCGTATTAACGAGACGTTGATGGAGACGTGGCATGGCAATGTCGGCGTCTTCCGTTGTCGCGAGCTGCTCGGTATGCGGTGAGCAGTTAAACAGAAGAGGCGAGTGTGTGGCGTGCCTTCTTCGGGCCGCTCTCGACAAGTCAGCTGTTGAAGGCGCGCCGCCTGGCTCGGTAGTTTTTGGGGATTTCGAGATTGCCCGCTGCGAGGATGGCTCTCTACGGGAACTGGGTCGCGGCGCCATGGGCGTGACCTATCTCGCGATGGACAAAGTTTTGCGTCGCAAAGTCGCCCTGAAGGTAATCGAAGTGCCGGCGACCATGCGCAGGTTACACGAACTACATCAACGTTTTCTACGCGAAGCGCGTTCCGCAGCTTCCCTGCGGCATCCGAATGTAGCTGCCGTTTATCAGTTCGGCAGTTTACCGGATGGCCGCTATCGGTATTACGCCATGGAGTTAGTCGAAGGGGAAACGCTTGAAACCCGTGTGCGCAGGGACGGTCCGTTAAATGCCAAGCTAGTCCTGGAAATTGCGATGCAGATTACGCGAGCTTTGATGGCCGCCGCGACGCACGGTCTGATCCATCGCGATCTGAAACCGGGTAATATTATGCTGGCTCCAAGCGATTCGGCAGAACTCGAAGTGAAGGTTATTGATTTCGGCCTTGCCAAGGCGATTTCCGATGCCGAAAACGAAATGGACCTGACACATGGCGAATTCGTTGGGACTCCAAATTTCGCGAGCCCGGAACAATTCGAAAGTGGCCCGGTCGATGTGCGCTCCGACATTTACTCGTTAGGCGCCACACTCTGGTTTGCCCTAACCGGAAAAATTCCATTTCTGGGTCGCAACGTAGAGGAAATTCATCGAGCACAACAGTCGAATCCGCTTCCAATCGAACAACTCAAAGCGGCCCGCGTGCCACCTCGCTTCAGGTTACTGCTCAGATCGATGCTTGCAATCGAGCCAGCACTGCGGCCCGGTGTGCACGATCTGACGGCGAGCCTGCGACGTTACTCCGCGCACACAAAAGGCGTGCGGGGGATTCGAGCCGTTGCTCCAATCGCCGCTGCGCTACTTATTCTCGCCGTGTCCGCATTTTTGATTTTTTCTTTGCTACACACCCATCGAGCACCGGATGGTGGTGTGTTGGAAGTGCCCGATAAAAGCATCGCAGTGTTGCCATTTGAAAACGCGACCAACGATCCAAACGCGGAGTATTTATCGGAGGGAATTTCTGAAGCGCTGATCAATAGTCTCACCGAGTTGCAGCGATTGAGAGTGGTGGCACGCTCGACTACTTTTCAATATAAAGGCAAAAACGCCGATCCCCGACGAGTGGGGCGCGAGCTGCAAGTCGCCGTGGTCCTGACCGGGCGAGTGCGCCAAGCACAAGATGCGCTGAACATCCAGGTCGATTTGGTGGACGCCGCAACCGGCACTCAGCTTTGGGGCGAAGAGTATCACCGCAAGATTTCGGACGTGATTGCAGTTAAACAGGCAATCGCACGAGAGGTTACCGCGAAGTTGAAATTGAAATTGACCGGCGAAGATCAACGCCGGCTTGCCAAGGGGGACACCGCAAACACCGAAGCGTACCGCTCGTATTTGCGGGGTCGGTATTTTTGGAACAAACGCACTCCGGACGGCATTAAACAAGCTATCGCTGAGTTCCAGCAGTCGATCGAGCGTGACCCACAGTTCGCGCTTGGTTACGTCGGATTAGCCGATTGCTACACTGGGCTGACCTTTTACAATTTTGCGGCGCCGCACGAAGCGATGCCAAAGGCAAAGGAGTCTGCAATCAAGGCGCTCTCATTGGATAACACAGTCGCCGAAGCGCATGCGTCGCTGGCACATGTCCTGATGAATTACGATTGGAACTGGGCGACGTCGGAGAAGGAGTTTAAGCGCAGCATAGAACTCAAACCGGAGTACGCCACGGCCCATCAATGGTACGCGATTCATTATCTGACGGCCACTAACCGATTAGAAGAATCGATCCAGGAAATGAAAAGAGCGCTGGAACTCGAACCAGTGTCGCTCGTGATGAACACGTTTATGGGAGCGACGCTCTATTACGCGGGTCGGTACGATGAAGCAATAGATCAATGCCGGAGAACTGTAGAAATGGATCCGAATTTCGCAGTCGCGCACTGGCACCTTGGCCTGGCTTATGAGCAAAAGCAGCTTTTTGACAAGGCGATCGACGAGTTTCGAAAGGCGATCACCCTGTCGCAGGGCAGTCCTCTAATGAAAGCTGCGCTCGGTCACGCCTATGCCAAGGCGCAGAAAACGGAGGAGGCAAACAGGGTACTCGACGAGTTAAGTGAGCTGTCGAAGCACGCATACGTTTCGCCCTTGGAAATCGCGCAGATCCATGTAGCGCTGGGAAACAATGAAAAGGCGTTTCAATTGCTTGAAGAAGCCTACGCCGATCGCTCGTTCCATTTGGTTAATCTGAACGTGTCGCCGCATCTTAAAGAGTTGAGATCAAACCAGCGATTTCAAGATCTCGTGCAACGCATCGGCCTTGGCCGGTGAACTCTGCGGCGCCGGAGCCGACGTGTACAAATTGCCCGGCACAACCAGCCCGCAACGCCGCCGATTCCGAGAATCCCGCCTGCGAATGTCAGCGTTTATCAGAGAAGATCTGCAACCAGAGCGGTTTGAATAAAGCCATACGCAGAACGTCCTGGGGTTTGTCATCGACGATGATGTCGTTCAAAAAAACCCCTTCCAGCTCGAAACCAAAACGGCTGTTCAGATTGATGTTGCGAATATTGATGTCGGGCGAATGGATATAAACCTTGTTCAGGTTTCGAATCATAAAAGCATAATAAAGGAAGCCGAACGTCGCGCGTTTCCCAATGCCTTTGCCCTGCAATCCGGACTCCCCGACCATCTTTTTCATCTCGAGTTTACCTGCCGTCAGGTCGATGTTCTCACCGCCGACGATTCCTACCAGTTGGTCATCGTAGTGGATGCCGAAATATTCCCGGCTCGGATCGGCAAAATAGTCTCGCAATGCGCTCTTTTTTTCCGGAAACCCAGACACGAAGCTTTCGCGAACAGCCGGGACTTTCAGCCAGGTGCCGACTTTGCCGACTTCTGTAGGCTGTATCGCACGAAGTGTCACATGCTGGATAGCAAGTTGTCTGCGGTCCGCCCACTCATCCTTCACGGATGCTACAGTGAAAATTTCGTTGTAATACTCCACCCCTTCGGCAGGCTTGCTTTCCTTCGCCAGGAGATTGTCGAGCAAGTGCGAAGCCATGTTGATGATCTCATTCTCGCTCACGCCGTAGTTCGTAAGTTCGTTGTAAAAGCTTTTCGCGACTAGTTTGAGCATCTGATCGCGCTGCTTTTTGCCAGCGATTTGTTTGTCGCTCCGCTCGTCCATCGCTGCCGCCAGCCGCATTATTTCACCTTCGCAACCAAAGTCCAGACTGCACGCGCTTCTCAGCAATTAGAGAGGGCGTGATGCGAACCGATTTCAATGCTCGGCTCCCGGGCACCATTCAACGGGAGAGTGGTCCAGGTTAAGTGCCTTGACCATAAAGGCGGTCGCATCGTTGAAGTCCTTTACCGTCGCGCCGGACCAATATCCTGTCGTGCAGGTGCCGGTGTCGCATTTGCCGCCCAGGGTAATCCATTCTTCCGTTCGCAGCACATCGCAGACACAAACCGCTTTCTTAGGATCCGATGGATCGACAGTGCAACGCTTATTGAGGCACCACGTCCAGGGAGTACCACTGGCACATTTAAGAACTTTCTTATCCTCCTTGAATTGCTCGAGTGAGAATGCGGAGTACACCGTGCGGATGCCATTTGCATCGGTGCTCGGCTGGATCGTACTGCAAGGCACCGAGGCCATGCTCGCGCCATCTTGAACATCACAAAAGCAAATTGCCTTGGTCGGATCACCTGGTTGCGGTATGCACAAAGCGGACGTGCAAAGCGCATACTGATGTTTGCATAGCAGCATATTTGATTTGGCTGCCTGTTCACCGCCGAGCGCAATGGCGAAGACTGCTACCGCCGCAATAAGAAAGAAACCGGCGATACCTGGCTTAATAGCGCTCATAAACTCGAATTGTGGAGCCGAGATTAACCTTTGGGAAGCAGGAAGTAACGAACCGTCCGGTTATACACCATCGCACACAACACCCGGCCATAATGGACGGAGAAAGTAACGGAAATTCTCGCGCTGGATGGATTTGCACGTTCGGCGCCTGCCGCGCCGTAGACCTTGCGAAGGCAGCTCGCGCATCGGACGTTTCTTTGCTGCATGAAGCCGAAAGAAAAGACTGCGCTTCTCATTGTCGCCCATGGCTCGACTGTGAATCCGGACTCGAGCGCGCCCACAGTTGCACATGTGGCGGAAATACGACGCAGGAAAGTTTTTGCGGACGTACAGTGCGCGTTCTGGAAAGAGGAACCGAGTTTGCGCGACGCGTTGTTCTTGTTTAATCCCGAATCGATTCGCGAAGTTTACGTGGTACCGAATTTCATCAGCGAAGGGTATTTCACGCAAACCGTGGTCCCCCGCGAGCTTGAGCTGAATGGACGGATCACGAAACGATCAAATGGACAGATCTGGAGATATTCTGACCCTGTTGGGAATCATGCCTTGATGACCGAGCTGCTGCTCAAGCGCGCACACGACGTTGCACCCGATGCAGCTCTTACCGAAACCAGCTTGCTGATCGTTGCGCACGGAACCGATTTGAATGAAAACAGCGCCGTCGCGGCGAAGCGCGAAGCCGAAAAGATCCGGGCCCGCGGCAAATACGCGGCTGTGCTCAATGTTTACATGGAAGAACCGCCGCTCGTCTCTGACTGGCGCCAAATAACCGGAACTCCAAACGTAGTTGTGGTGCCATTTTTTATTTCTGATGGATTACACAGCTACGAAGACATTCCGAGGCTGTTAGGGATTGCCTTTCGTCATCCTGAGCACAGCGAAGCGGAATCGAAGCTGCAACGTAGTGGACGAAGTCTGCGAGGCCAGGCTTTCAATGACGCGAAAGTATCTTTGGGTTCCGCAACGGGATCCCTCGACTCTGCCCGGGATGACGATGCGTCGTGCAGTCGAGAAATTTTCCGTCAAAATCCATATGCAATTGATGGTCGGAAATTATTTTACGCTCCATCCATTGGCACCGATCCCGGCTTTGCCGACATCATCCTTCAGCAGGCTTTCTCTGCAAAAAGTTGAAATCCTGCTAGCGCTCGGTTTCTTATGCGCCAGATTGCTTTCCTGCGAATGAAAGAAACCACGTGCAAGAAGCTCCAGGAGATCGGCGCATTTGCGCTGGCCGGCGGATGCACCCGCAAACGAATGAAAGAGGTCGTGGAGATGATTCGCGCGGCACGGGATTACCGCTGGGTGGGCGTTTACAAGATCATCAAGGATGAATTCGTGATTCTCGCGGAAACAGGCAAGGAACCGGCCACATATCCACGGTTCCCGATCGGCCAGGGTTTGTGCGGTGCTGCGCTGGAATCCGGGAAGCCCGTTATCGTTGGCGACGTGAGCAAGGATGTCCGCTATCTGCCGACTTTTCATACCACTCGTTCCGAGATCATTGTGCCAATGCGCAATGATCACCGGCATGTTCTCGGGATGCTCGACGCAGAGAGCGACAAATTGAACGCGTTCGACGACGAAGATCTGCAGTTTCTTGAGCGCGCAGGCGGTTTGATCGCTCATTGTTTGCACTGACGAATGTGCCGGCGCGCCCTCGCCACGGCGAGCAGGCTCTGGTCGCGCCCTAGCGATGCGCGATTCGATTGAGGAAATTTTTAGCGCATTTGCTGCGCCGTTTTCCGTCGGGCAGATCCTGGTTGAAAAGGGCGCCGGTTTTGTCCTGTCGCATCGCGATGAGGAACCGTTCGATCATTTACAGACCTATCGAGACGCCGAAGACGCGGCCGAAATCGCGAAGTACGATGACGCGGGAAACTATCGTCCACTCAAAACGGCGCCGAACTTGCGACATGGCTGGCGGTTGCAGCTCGCTAGTGTCGAAGAACTGAGACGTGCGCTGGACTATTTTTATCCGGGCCGGCTCGCGATTTTCGCGGCATGGAAAAGCGGCCAGCTCAAAATGACGCCCTTCCGCGAAACACTCGATCGTCAGTCAGGAATGTATCGCATTACCGGAAAGATTTCCGATCCACAGATTAACGATCTTGTCGCGGATTTTTGTCGATCCGATTGCGGATGCCTCAGAACTATTTTTTGGAAACGCGATTGGAACGGCGCAATCGCTTCTACGAAATTGCCGAGGGAGAAGTTTGATCCGAGCGTTGATCAGACGACAGCTTCACGTTTGCCGGGGCCAGCGCTCCCGGTTACAGCAGCGGCCTTGGCTACCATCCCGTTGCTTTGCCAGGAAGCTTGTAATCTGCTCGTCGCAGAGTGCCGCAAAGTCGTGAAGGGTGAAACTGTTTAACTGTGAAAAGTGGAACAGTGTTGCCCACGCGTCGGCAACAAACGCGGTTTTGCCGCCTGATATTTGCGCCTTTCGCGAGCATTTCACGTCTTTCGCCACGGCGAATCTTCGATCGAAGCCGGAACGAATGCGAAGTAACGGCCGGGCTTTCAAGGCGATGCACCTGGATGAGAATTCTCATACGTCTCCATATGAATATTTGACGGCGATCACAGACCGCCGCTACAGCAAACACCAATGATCATCCGCGCGCGCACTGTTGTGACCATGGACCGCGCGCCGATCGAGAACGGTGCGGTTGCTGTTTCGGAGAATCAGATCGTTGATGTTGGCAGTTTCGATGAACTCAAAACACGCAACGCCGGAAACACCGTCGATCTTGGCGAGCAACTCTTATTGCCTGGACTGATCAACGCGCACTGCCACTTGGATTACACCTGTTTGCGCGGAAAAATCCGGCCACAAAAATCTTTCACGGATTGGATTCGCGCGATCAACGCGCAAAAATCCCAGCTCTCGCCCGGGGACTACGTCGCTTCGATTAAAGACGGTTTCGAGGAGGCAAAAAAATTCGGCACAACCGCGATTGCAAACTTAACCGCTTTCCCGCAATCGATCGCGCAGATTCGGCCACCGATTCGCACCCGGTGGTTTGCGGAACTAATCGATGTTCGCGCGCCTGAGTGCGCGGATGAGCTTGTCGATGCCGCACTGGACGCGATGAGATCATCTTCGGAGTGCGCGGACACGTCCGCGCTTTCAAAGCGGCGACATGTCGCCGCACTCCAAACACCGAAGTGGGGCCTCGCCCCGCACGCGTTGTTCACCGCGTCGAGTAGCCTGTTTCGCTGTTGCCAGGAAATCGCAAAGCGAGAACACATTCCCCTTACGACGCACTTGGCCGAGTCGCGCGAAGAAATGGAGATGTTCCGCGATGCGTCGGGGCCGCTCTACGAATTTCTCAAAAGCATCGGACGTTCGATGGATGACTGTGGCAACGAAACGCCTTTGGGATTGTTCTTCGGCACCCTCGACCGTGCCGCACCACGATGGATCACTGCTCACCTCAATGAATTAATCGAAAGCGATTTCGATTTGCTGGAACGACTCGATCCAAAGTTTCACATCGTGCACTGTCCTCGCAGCCACAAATACTTTCATCACAGCGCATTTGCATTCGACCGGCTAAGCTCACTCGGATTTAACATTTGCCTCGGCACGGACAGCCTCGCTAGCAACGAAAGTCTGAGTTTGTTTGCTGAGATGCGCGCATTTCAAAGGAATTTTCCGCAGATCTCACCAGAGGAAATCTTGAAAATGGTGACTGTAAATCCCGCGCGCGCATTGCGATGCGAGAATGCGCTGGGACAAATACAACCGGGTTTTGAAGCAGATCTCGTCGCGGTTCCGTGTTCAAACTCCACTGATATCTTCGAGCACATCCTTGCCTTCGATGCGCCGGCAAGCTGGTCAATGGTGGGCGGAAGTTGCGAATAAGATAGTTCGTCAAGAAGCTTACAGTGTTACGGCGGAGCGCGTTGAACAGCCGCTTCAACGCTTCAAGGATTCGTATTAACCATTTAACCTGGTGAACCCCGCTTGCCTGCTGCTAGCGCCACCGGTAAACTCGGCGCATGGCCGCACAGGGAATGCAACAGAGGCAAAGCCTAGCGTTGCAGCAGGTTCTGTCGCCGCAGCTGCAACAGAGCCTGCTCATTCTCCAGACACCCCTGCTCGAGCTGCGCAACTTGGTTCAACAGGAGATGGAAACAAATCCTGTGCTGGAGGAGTTGCCGGAGGATACAAGCACCCAGGAGCGCGGCGAGACTGAAACCGCAGCTGACGAGAATTTCAGGGAGGAATTCGAGAAATTGGCGAGCCTGGATGAGGAATGGCGTGATTACATGGCGCAGTCGGCCGGATCCAGCTTCGATGGCCGACGCGGTTCGAAGGATGCGGACGAGAAGCGCCAGTTCCTTTTCGATTCCATTCCAGTCCAGGAAACCCTCCAACAAAATCTCATCGCTCAGCTGAACCAAACCGTACTCAGCGCCGATGACCGACGCGCTGCGGAGCTCGTCATCGGTAATATCGATGACGACGGATTTCTCCAAAGCACTACTGAAGAGATGGCGTTGAACTCGGGAATTCCGCAGGACGACTTCGAAAGGGTGCTTGGACTGATCCAAACCTTTTACCCTGCCGGAGTTGGCGCTCGTGATTTACGCGAGTGTTTGCTGATCCAATTACGGCGGCAAGGGAAGGAACACAGCCTCGAGCATCAGATCGTTTCCGAGCATATGGATGATTTAGGAAGGCATCGTTTTGTCGAGATCGCGCGCCGAATGGCCATCAATGCAGAGGATGTGCAAAAGGCCGCCGACAATATTGCGCGATTGAATCCTCGTCCCGGTCAGGTCTTCGCCGCCGCGCCGCAAAATTACGTGTTGCCGGATGTTGTCGTAGAAAAGGTTGACGACGATTATCAGATCTCATTCAACAACGACCAGATTCCCCATTTGCGAATCAGCAACCTGTACAAGGACATCATTGCATCTGGCGAGGCGCAGACCAGCGACGTCAAAGACTACATCCGGGATAAAATCCGAAGCGGCAAATTCCTGATCCGCTCGATCCATCAACGGCAGCAAACAATCATGAACATCGCGCAGCAGATCGTTTCACGGCAGCGCGATTTCCTCGAGCACGGCCCTTCGCATTTAAAGCCGATGACCATGGCAGAAGTCGCCGAAACGGTCGGCGTGCATGAGACGACGGTCAGCCGCGCGGTATCTGGTAAATACATGGCCACGCCCCAGGGGATTTTCGAGATGAAATACTTCTTCACAGGCGGCTACCAAACTGCGACGGGTGAATCGTTGAGCAACACCAGCGTCAAGCAAGCCATTCTCGACCTGGTGAGGCATGAGAGCGGCAGCGCACCATTAAGCGATCACGAGATTGTCGAGATTTTGAGCGAACGCGGCATTCCCATCGCGCGACGCACCGTCGCCAAGTACCGCGGCGAGTTAAACATTCTGCCGAGTCACATGCGGCGGAAATATTGAAGTGCTGTGGAGCGGCCGTTAAGCATTAATGGCAACTGAAACTCCGATCGATTCCCCGCCGGCCTCAGCGGTGCCGGCGGTTATTACTCCAGCGGAGCGCGCTGATGAGACGTTTCTCGAAGGGCCCAACTCGCGAATCGAAGAGTTCTACACGTTATTGCGAGTCATGGGCGATTTCCTGCGTGGATATCGCGCTCTTCACTTCGTGGGTCCTTGCGTAACTGTGTTTGGCTCGGCACGAATCAAACCTGACGATCCGCATTACGAACTCGCCATGAAGATGGGCGCGGCGATTGCCCGGCTCGGATTCACCGTGATGACCGGCGGCGGCCCAGGCATTATGGAAGCAGCCAACCGCGGCGCAAAAGAGGTTGGCGGCCGTTCTGTGGGATGCAACATCGAGCTGCCCTTCGAGCAGTCGTCAAACATGTATCTCGATCGTTGTGTCCGGCTGCACTATTTTTTTGTTCGCAAAGCGCTGCTGATAAAATATTCCTACGCCTTCGTTGTTATGCCAGGCGGCGTCGGGACACTCGACGAGCTTTTTGAAGCGCTAACTTTGATTCAAAACGGGAAGATCAAAAATTTTCCAATGGTGATCATGGGAACCGATTACTGGGCACACTTAATCGATTTTATCGGAGAAATGGCAGACCGTGGAAAAATAAGCGCCTCGGATTTAAACCTGATTTATGCGACTGACTCCATTGAAGAAGCCATCATCCACATTCGCAGCAAGGCGATCGAGCGATTTGGTCTCAAGCGCGTAGCACACATGCGCCGCCACATTCCATGGCTCGGCGAACGCGGCTTTCCCGCTAAAGGCCCGGAAATTTGTTAACGCTGTGAGGGCGACTGGCGAGTACCGGTTGCTTGTAGGGCAGCGCAAAAATGCCAGAATATCCCAATTAGGAAGGGTCGATGAAAGTACACTTGCTGGTCATTTTATTTGTCGCCGGACTGCTTTGTAGTTGCGCTACGACGGATACCAGCACGCGAACTGAACCGAATACCCAGCCTCAAACACAACCGGGAGTGGCAGCGCCGCTACGCCCGGGTCATAACTAGGTCGCTTAATAACAGTCGTTAGGCCTTCGGTCCAGGCCGTTGCGAGAGCAATGGGCACTTCGGCGGAACAATTAACGAAATCGCCTTTGGTACGACTTCGTATCGGATCGTGGCGAAACGCAACGGTTCGCCATCCAGGCTGACTGGAATTTCTTCTTCAGGATGCACCTCCAGCCACGGCGTTTGCCAGTAGGAGATATATTCGCCATCTGCTGGGAGCTGTTGCAATTCTCGCGCTGCGGCGAGCAAGGCCGTTGGCGAGATTTGACGAACGATAAGCACATCGAGCAAACCGTCATCGATGTATGCACGGGGAGTTACCTGAATACCGCCGCCAGTCTGGCGCCCGTTACCGACAATCGCTACCGGGCCGGTGCCGGTAATTTCGCGGTTCGGCAAAACCAGCCTTCCTCCATAATGTTGAAGGTTGATCGCCAGAATTGCACCCATGACAGTGTACGCCGCAGGACCAAGGAGTCGTTTGAGTTCCGGTGACGTGGTCGCGGTAATTTCTGCACCGAAGCCAGAGGTGGCAGCATTGATAAACCAATCGTCGTTCGCCCTGCCGACGTCGATTGGCACTCCCTCACCTCTCATGCAGAGCGCCAGAGCTTCCGCTGGATTATTCGGAACACCGCATCCGATTGCGAAATCATTCGCGGTGCCAAGCGGCACTATTCCCAAACTGGGCCGCACATCCTCCGAAAGACTCATCAGTCCATGGACCACCTCGTTCAGCGTACCGTCCCCACCGGCTGTGATGAGCAAATCCACTGGGCCTGTTTCCGACGCAAATCGGCGCGCATCCCCCTGTTCCCAAGTCACTCGAACCTCGATCCGATGTCCGGCTGCTCTCTGGCGAGCAACCGCCACGCGGAGCGCTTCATTCGCAGCTACTTTTCCATTGAGAATCAAACGAACCATTTTGCTTCTTGGCTTGCTTTTCATCGGGACCGGCAACGAGTTAAGAGTGTTCGTCTCTGCAGGCCGAATCGGCAAGAGCACGAATCAGGAGTGCGCGTCTACACACAGACGGCTGCGAAGGTTCGCTTTTCTTGTGATGGCAGGCACAATCGAGGAAGTTGATCAGTGAATGTTGCTATTTTCAGCGCAAAAAAATATGACCGTGAATTTCTGAAAGCGGCCAATGGCTCGCTTCACAAACTGCTTTTTTTTGAACCGCATCTGAATGAGGAAACGGTAAACCTCGCTGCGGGATTTGAAGCTGTCTGTGTATTTGTGAATGACCAGGTGAACGGTAGGGTAATCGAGAAGCTGCATTCGTTAGGTATTCGACTGATCGCGTTGCGCTGCGCTGGTTACAATAATGTCGATCTCGCCGCCGCGACGAAATACGGCATCACAGTACTACGAGTTCCGGCGTACTCGCCTTACGCTGTGGCCGAGCACACGATCGCTCTCATGCTGGCGCTGAATCGTAAAGTGCATCGCGCGTATAATCGCGTCCGAGAAGGCAATTTCGCTCTCGATGGCTTGGTCGGGTTCGACATGCACGGCAAAACAGTTGGCCTGATCGGCACCGGACAGATCGGGATCGTGGTGGCACGAATCCTCAACGGATTCGGTTGTCCGATCCTGGCCTTCGACCCAATTCCCAATCCAACCTGTCGGTCTCTCGGGGTGCGATACGTCGAGCTGAACGATTTGTTGGCTCAATCAGATGTCATTAGCTTGCATTGCCCACTGACACCGGAGAACAAACACATCATTAACGACGCCGCCATTGCCAAGATGAAGAAGGGCGTCATGCTGATTAACACCAGCCGCGGCGCGCTGCTCGACACGGTTGCAATTATCGATGGACTAAAGAGCGGGAAGATCGGTTACCTCGGCCTCGATGTTTATGAGGAGGAAGAAGAAATCTTCTTTGAAGATCGTTCAGGGTTGATTCTCGGCGACGACGTGTTCGCGCGGCTGCTCACGTTCCCAAATGTGATCATCACCGGCCATCAAGCTTTCTTTACCCGAGAAGCTTTGTTAAACATCGCCGCTACGACGATCGACAACGTCACGAGATTCGAGAACAATCAGCCGCTCGAGAAGCTAACAGGATAACGCGTTGTAGCATGCGTCTGAAATGCATCGGTCAGACCAAAGGCAAAGCAGCGAAAATGTGCCGCAGGACGAATCCGTCCGGTGTGCGGACCTGTGGCCGGTCTGTCCGTAGACGCCTGGAAATGCGAAGACGGCCGATGGAGCCGCAGCTACAGATGCCCATTGCGTTTTGCTTTGCAAAAAATTGCATGGCACTTTGAGCAGCATATCCGCGACGGAAGTTGTTTCCGCGAAGAATTTTGTAAATGGACACCAGAATTGTCGGCGGCGTGATTGCCGCATTCGCTGTTTCGAGCGCGATCGTCAGCGCTGGACAGCAACGGCCGCATTTCGATGTGCCAGCAAAGGATTCTGCGAAGGCCGACGAACTTGCAAATCATCTCGCTCAGCTTTCACGCAGAGTGGATCCGAAGGAAGCGAAGCTCCTGGCGGAATGCGCTTATGCCACGGTGACGCGATTAAGACAGGAATATCGGCCCTTTGGTACACCGATCTTTAATAATTTTCTCGTGTATCACGGGCTGAAAAGGCGCGGCTATTGTTATCAATGGAGCGAAGACCTGCTTCTTGCACTGGACCAGCTGAAACTCAAGACGCTTGAACTTCACTGGGGTGATACCTACCGGGACACATGGCGCGAGAACAATTGCCTGGTCGTGACGGCGAAAGGGCAACCGTTTGATCGCGGGATGATCCTCGAGTGCTGGCGGCACTTTGGGCATCTCCGGTGGAACCTGGTCCCTTCAGACCAGGACCCCTATTACGAGAACGTGCAATGGGCGGAAAAAGTGCGCGCACGGGCAACGTCGAAAGAGTCTCAGTCCAATCATGGTGTCGCGTTCCAAACCAGAATTGCTCCGGACGCGAAAGCCGGAGATTAGCATTTGCTCCGAGACAGGCTGCTTCCGGGTAGCGCACGCGCCTCGCGTGCTTGGATTGGCGCCCTCGCCAATCCAAGAGGAGGAGGCAACGACTGGATACCGGATACCATCGGGATAGCTCGCGGCG
>DATDFM010000217.1:0-30673 GCA_036522635.1 Candidatus Udaeobacter sp.
AATCGACCGTTTTTCATGCAGCACGGCCATATCATCCAATTCGACAAAGGTGTAGCGAAGGTGTTGCAGCTACGCGACCTGCAGAATTCCGAAGCGTGGAAACAAGCGCTTCACAATAAGTGCAAAGATCATCGCTACTACCAGATCGTCGAGGAAACGCTCGAGTGCGGCTTCGAGCATTACTATCTGGAGCTCAAAGATGACTCCGGCAATGTCCGCTCGATTCAGCCGGTATTCTTTGTGCGGCAAAATCTCGTCGAAGGCGTACCGGGAAAAATCCGCTCCATTGTGGATGGCATCCGTAAGACCTTTCCGCGTTTTCTCACGATGCGTGTGCTGATGATTGGCTGCGCAGCCGGCACGGGCGACATGGGAGCATGCGACGAAACAGATGAGCCGTGGGTGGCAAACGCCCTACAGGCGACTCTTCGGACCTACGCAAAGCAAAACAAAGCGTCTTTGGTCGTCTTCAAGGATTTCCCGGCCAGCTATCGCGCGGACCTTAAAACCCTGGTCTCGAATGCATATGCGCGCATTCCCAGTATGCCGATGACGCGGCTGCCGCTCCATTATGCAAACTGGGACGAATATTTCGCGACGCTCAGCAAAGCCACGCGGAAAGATTTGCGTCGAAAATTTCGCAAGGCCGAGCGGGCACCGAAGATCGAGATGGAGGTGGTGAACGACGTCGCATCTTTAGTCGATGAAATCCATCCGCTCTATCTGGCCGTTCACGAGCGATCGCCGCTAAAATTTGAAACCCTGAGCAAAGATTATTTCTGCGCTGTTGGTCAACGAATGTCGGACCAGGCACGATTCTTTATCTGGCGACAAAACGGTAAGATCGTTGCGTTCAGTTTCTGCCTCATTTGCGGCGACGTAATCTATGATGAATGCATCGGGCTCGATTATAGTGTCGCGCTTGATCTCCATTTATACTTTTACACGCTGCGCGACATCATCTCTTGGGCGATAGAACAAGGGTTGAAATATTATTACAGCAACCCGCTCAACTATGAGCCGAAGCTGCATTTGGACTGCGAATTGCTCCCCTTGGACTTGTACATCATGCATACCAATTCGCTGCTGAATCCTGTTTTTCGTCGACTGATCAAATATCTCGGGCCTACGCACCATGATCCTGTGTTGCGTAAATTCCCGAACGCCGATCAGCTTTGAAAACCTCTGCAACCACGGCCCTGTAGGCCGTCTGTTAAGCAAGCCCTGTCGAACGACCGGCCATAGCGAGGTGGCTACAGTCTGAATGTGTCGAAATCGGTTGCGGTGATTTGATCGCACGCTAAAAAGGCGGATGCAAAATCGGCCATCCGGTTTTCGTAATCCATGGTTGCAGCTCGGGGTGAGCGTCGTGTGTGTATTCGCCTCCGAGCTTCTTTTAAAACGCGGTGCAAGCGAAGTTGCCGCGCCAGACGACGCGCTTTCCTGGACAGGAATTAATGGATTGGCTTCGCCGCTGGTGTGGTGGGCGATTCTTCTCATCATCGCAAGCTTCATCACGTGGCTGTACGTGCTTCGTTACATTCCGCTCAGCCTTGCTTATCCGCTCTCGCGTGTGGTCGATATTCTTGTTCCATTGGGCTGCTGGATTTTTCTGGGTGAACTGATTTCCACATTGCGCTGGTGCGGAATTGCACTGGTGATTTTTGGGCTGGCTTTGGTAGCACAGCCGGTTGCAAAAATGGAGGAGCGTCTGTGACGTTTCTCGCTTTTCTTTTCATCTTCATTTCGCTGGTCACGTTTGTGGCGGCTCAGCTCATTCTTAAGAGAGCGATGGAATTTTCAACGACGCACAGTATGCGCTGCGCGTATTTCATTTCGCGCGTCGCCATTGGCGTTATTCTAATGACCATTTCTTTTTTCCTCACACTCGGTCTGCTACAGCGCTTCGATCTAAGTTATCTTTATCCTTTCCAGGGATTGAGCGTGATCTTTATCACGATTCTCGCGGCCGTTGTGTTAAAAGAAAAACTCAGCGTACGACTCACCATCGGCGCGCTCCTGATCACTGCCGGCGTCGTGCTCGTTTCGATGAGCTGAGTTGTGTTGCGTAGACCGCGCCTGGCCAGTGCCCTGCCTATAATGATCCAGCTAGTAACGGCCAGAGTTTCTCCAAACTCGCTAAATTAATCGCTCGCGCATTCTCGAGATTTGGTGCCGCGAGTTTCGGTCGATCGAACTCAGCGGCGAAACTTTGCTTCCAACGTGCATAATGCGGTGGAGAATACGCGCCGCATATATCTCCCCCGATGATGCGAGAAGATTCGCCTATTTTTCCAAGCGCCCACTCAAGGTCAGCCACCGTGAAGCGACCGCTTTCCCAGTTGGTGATCGCCTGTTCAATGCGCAGGCAATCGAAATCGATCGTGATATAAACATTTTCGCCCGCGAGACGGTTTGCAAATTCTTCGAAATGCTGCCGCCAGTTATCCCACAGGATCGCGCCTTTTCGTTGTCGGTCTTTCAATGATCGATCGTCTGCCCATGGATGCACTTCAAGATTTCCAGCGCGTTCGGCGCGACGATTGCCGAAAATCCGGTGCGGAAACCAACATTCGAAATTGCCGCAGCCCCAAATACTCGCCAGTCGTACATTTGAAAGCTCTAACGCGCGGTTCACCCATCCGCCGCAGGCCCATTTCGGGGGTCGCACATCCCAATCCGGATGATTATCAAAGGCCACCAAAACCACCGGTTCCGCAACAAAACACAACCGGAGCGCCGTTAAATAATGAAAATCGCCCGAGCCGTAGAGGAGAAACGGCGCCGTCAGATCGCCCGCCCGCTCCCGACAGAATTGTTGGACCAAGCGCGGAGGCGCGGAGAAACGCAATCGCGGTCCCCAACTCCGCGCATCGGCCACAGCAAGGCCGACTGACTCGTTAGGCCACGAGTCATCGAGATTGAGATGAAGCGCGCCGTCGTTCAAGATCACCGGTGCGCGGCTGGAAAGATTTCGGCATCGGCGGCCTTGGCAGTCTGCAGGTTTTCCTCGGCTTCTTTGTACCCGGGGTTGCGCCGCAGCGCTTCCGCGAACTGGACTACAGCCTGAGAGATCTGGCCCTGACTCAGGTACACTTTGCCCAGATTATTATATGCAACCGTTACTTCCGGATCCTTTCGCAGTATCGCCAGATAATGTCCTTCGGCTTCCTTGAGATTTCCATTCGCAAGAAGTGCGTCTGCGAGGCGAAGCTCAGCGTACGGGTAATTCGGTTTGAGTCGGAGAACTGTCCGAAGCTCGCTGATGTAGTCGTCATTTTTTCCCACTGCCACAAGAAAAGCGGCATAGCTGTAATGCGCATCAGCTGAGTTTGGCTTCAGTCGTATGCCGGCTTCGAAATGAGCTGCGGCCTCATCGTTGCGTCCAATCCGTTGCAGCAGATTCGCGTACATTAGATGATAGTCGCCGTTATTGGGTTCAAGCCGCAAAGCTGTTTCCATGTGTGGGATCGCGGCGTCGAATTTCGCTTGCGAAGTTAACGCAGAGCCAAGGTTCATGTGCGCATCAGCATACTTGGGATTGAACTGGATCGCGGTCTTGTACTGTTCGATCGCTTCATCCGATTTGCCTTCGTTTTGCAATGCGGAGCCGTAATCGAAATGCGGTTTCGCCGCGTCAGGCACATCCGCGACCACCCACGCCATCCGTTGGACCACAGGAATGGAAAGGTGTGTTTGCCAAAACCACAGCGCGCCGAGTGGTATCACGAATATGCCTACCCATTTGAGACCGTGCCATGCCCAGCCAGGGAACATGCCGCCGAGCGACACATCAGCAGTTCCACCGGCAAGTCCGAGAGATTGACGCGTCGAGCGTTCCCGAACCTTCCAAATAAATCCGTCGTAATAAAAATGCAGCAACGTGGAAGCAGTCACCACGCCAGTAAGAATGCGTTTAACAGTGTCCATTCCTATATGCGCATTGATGAAGGAAACTGAGCCGTAGGCAAAGACGAGGCCGACATAAAGCCCAATCAACGAGCCGCTTCTTCGAAACACGAACCGCATGAATCCGCCAATGTTGCTGTCTTTCTCGACTCGATTGCGATTGTAAATCCAGACAAGCGACAGGTATTGAACGTCGTGAAACACTTCGAATAGAGCGATCCCGACGAGGATGTTAGAGACCAGATTGTTGCAGTACCACCAAAACGTGATGCTGGTCACCAGCAGTGCAAGCTTTACCGGGTTTGGCTTATGCCCCGCGACCCAAGTACGAATAAAATGCGCAGCGAACAAGGCGGTCACAAAAATCGCTGCCCCGAGAATGATGTTCTGGCCGAGCTGCACAACGGAGGGCGGGATGAACGGCCCGCCACATATGTAAAAGGTGTCCAGCGTGTCGCTTAACCGATATGGGGAAAGCGCTACGGCGGTCGCAAACCAGATCAGGCACATCGCGAAATCGAGCCGGCGAGTAAGCTTGTCGAAGGTTCCTGTTTTCGCGTCGTAAATGCGGCAAAACCCGTAGGTCTGCATTAATCCGTGCCAGACGCCCCAGAAGAAAACGACCAGCAGGATTCCCTTCAAGTCCCACCAAAAGAAAGCGACGCAAGTTACCAGCAGAAACAGGGGCGCGAAAATGAAGCGCCACTTAAAGCGTTCGAACAACGCGCTATCCCCGTACGCGCGGATCATGCCGGGCAGGTGATGGCCCATGGCCCCGAAAGCGGCGACAAAGAGATAAATGTCCTGAGGACTGTACTTTGCCTGAGCCAGCGCGAACGCGGGTATTAGCAGGAGCGGTGTGCCAACATACAAGATCAAGTCCCGCCATGAATCGAGGATCCACAGTTTCCGTCCGGCGGCAGCCGGCCGCTCAGATGGAACAGTTTGCAGACGTGAAAACCCGGACAGCTGCTGCATGAATTCGAAGTTCAAGTCTTCCCTAAAATGGCAGGGAAATCAATCCGCTTTGCACTGCCCGCTTCCGCAGCAGGTCGGCGGGTGCGCGCAAATTGGGAGTCAGGCGCGAAAGATAGGTGATATATGCCGAACGAAGGCGGGTCAAAACAGGCAAAAAGGCGCCAGCAGGAGCGCGATATCTTTTGCGTGGTCAGTGATGCGTTCCGGGATTTTGCCCACCGCTCATCCACATTACTTGGCAGCGCGTGGGCGTTTTGCGTCGCGGTTCTTGTCATTATCGTTTGGCTTGTCACCGGGCCGGCGTTTCATTTCTCGGATACGTGGCAACTCATCATCAATACCGCCACCACTGTGATCACGTTTCTGATGGTGTTTTTAATTCAGAACACGCAAAACCGTGACGCCAAAGCGGTGCACCTCAAGTTAGACGAGCTCATTCGCGCCGTAAAAGGCGCACGTAATCAACTCGTCGATTTGGAAAGCATGTCTGATGAAGACCTCAAGAAACTCGAGGACCAGTTTCGACGATTGCGAAAACAAGCCGAACACAGTGGAACACGTTCTGACAACGGCGCGAAATCGCGCTGAAATCGAACTGTCTGAATTCGGGCGGTTTTATCACCACGCATTGCAAAGTTACCGCCCTCGCATCTAATCTCTCGCGCATGACGTCAGTGTGGGAACTGGCCAACGCGCAATTGCGTGACCTCGCCGTTTACGAACCCGGGAAACCGATCGAGGAGACGGCGCGCGAACTAGGGGTCGACCCGGGCACAATCATTAAGCTGGCGTCGAATGAAAATCCGCTGGGCCCTTCTCCGACGGCATTGCAAGCGATGCACGCCGCGTTGGATAATTCGCATCTTTATCCCGATGGCAGCGGCTTTTACTTGCGCAAAGCAATCGCAGCGAACCTTGGCGTAGCGCCTGACAACGTAATTCTCGGCAATGGCTCAAACGAAGTCATCGAATTTCTCGGACACGCGTTTCTCAATCCAGGCGATGACGTAGTGACCTGCCAGTACGCATTTATCGTTTACAAACTACTCGCGACCGCTTTCGGGGTACGCACTATTGAAACGCCAAGCCCTGATTATCAGCAGGATCTCGATGCAACGCTGGACTCGGTTACCTCGAAAACCCGAATCATTTTTATTCCGAACCCAAACAATCCAACAGGCACGTTGATCTCTCAGCGCGCGATCGCCAATTTTATGTCGCGAGTGGCGGACAACATCATTGTTGTTTTCGATGAGGCGTATTTCGAATTCCTTGATGATCCTCCCGATACGCTTCGATTTATTCGCGAGGGGCGAAATGCCGTCGTGCTCCGGACGTTTTCGAAGATCCACGGCCTTGCGGGACTCCGTATCGGGTATGCCATCGCGCCGGCGGAGATCACCGAAGTCCTTCATAAGACACGACAGCCCTTCAATGTAAACAGCATTGCACAAGTCGGCGCGATCGCGGCGCTTACTGATGAAGCGCACCTGTGCGAAACCAGAAAGGTTATAGATGAAGGTCGGGCTTATTTGCAGGAACGATTTGCCGATATGCAGCTTCAGTTCGTCCCAGCTGCTGCAAATTTCGTGATGTTGAACGTCGGCGACGGTTGTGCCGTGTTCCGGAAGCTGCTGGAACGGAAGATCATCGTGCGTCCGCTCAAAGGCTATGGTTTGCCTGAATGGGTCCGCATTTCCGTCGGCACGAGGGAACAAAATGAAAAGTTAATCGCCGCACTGACCGAAGTGATCCGAAAGCGCGCGTAGAGAAAGCGCGCGTTTCGGCGTCCCGACGGTGCAGCGCACCCTCCCTGCCACACCTTCGCGCAGGTCAATTTGGCAACCGGAGCGGTTGCCCTACAATTTGGATTCGAGCTCATGGCCGTTTCCGATACCATCGCCGCTATCTCAACGCCGCCGGGTGAAGGCGCGATTGCGCTTGTACGGATTTCCGGCCCGAATGCGATTGAAATAGCAGATGAACTTTTTCGAGGCAAAGAACTGCCGTCGCGATTCGCCTCGCACGTTCAACATTTGGGTGAGATTTTCAGCAAAGAAAATCAGCTGATCGACCAGGTCATGCTTTCAACGCACCGTGCACCAGCCAGTTACACCGGCGAAGACCTGGTAGAGATTAGCTGCCATGGCGGTACCCTCGTTTCCGCAAGACTTCTTGAAGCGTGTTTGCGCGCAGGGGCCCGAGCCGCGCAACCTGGTGAATTCACCGAGCGCGCTTTTCTAAACGGCAAAATGGACCTCACCCAGGCGGAGGCCGTGATCGATTTGATCCGCGCCCGAACTGATCTGGCGCTGCGTTCGGCCACCGAACAACTGGAAGGCCGGCTCGGCGATCAAATTAGGAAAATCCGCGATGAATTGATCGCTCTGCTAGCGCAAATCAACGCGTCCATTGATTTTCCAGAAGAAGGCATTGAGCCCGAAGAAAACGAAAGGCTCCGTGATCGGCTCGACTCTGTTCGAGATCAAATCACCGTTTTGCTAGCGACTGCCCACCAGGGTCGTGTGCTGCGTGAAGGTGTTCGCGTGGTGATTTACGGGGCGACAAACGCCGGAAAATCGAGTCTGCTCAATCGTCTGCTTGGGTACGATCGCGTAATCGTCAGCAATACGCACGGCACGACGCGCGATACCATCGAGGAAACGGTCAATTTAGACGGTGTGCCAATACGTTTGCTCGATACGGCAGGTTTGCGCCCTTCGGAAAGCCAGCTGGAGCGGGCCGGAATTGAGCGTACGGAGAAATCGCTGCAACTCGCTGACTTGCGCCTGCACATCGCTGACCATAATGCGCCGAAGCCCGTTCATTTTAATGGAATAACGAGCGATCCGAATGAAATCGTGGTCCTGAATAAGAGCGACTTGCCTGAGGACATCGACTGGAAGGATTTCCAGGCGTTGCGGATTTCGTGCGCGACTGGAGACGGATTGCCGCAATTGAAACAGGAAATTCTGGGACGCATTCGCCGGCAAAACCTGAGACCGGAGAGCGCGATCGCGATTAATACCCGCCATCGCGATTGCCTCCGTCGCGCCTTGGAATCATGCGATCGCGCCAGCACCGCATTCAGCGAGGGAGTATCCGGCGAGTACATTGCAGTTGACCTTGATCAAGCGCTCAGCGCCATCGGAGAAGTCATTGGCGTGGTGGATGTGGAAAAGATTCTCGATTCGGTGTTCAGCCAATTTTGCATCGGAAAATAACGCTGCGATTAATCCACAACAGCGCTGTCATGTGGAGCGAAGCGAAACATCTCGGGTTTTTGCCGGCAATCCGCAAACGAATGACCAGAGATTCTTCGCTTCGCTCAGAATGACATTACTGAGATGAAGAACCTTTACGAGCGAGTCGTTAGGCCGATCCTTTTCTCTTTGGACGCCGAGACTGCGCACCATCTAACAATTGGATTGCTTGGCCGCGCGTCGCAGTTCGACGTCGCGTTACGCCCGCTGAGGATTTTCCAACCGACACCGAAACCGGTCACCTTGTTTGGTCTGACGTTCGCCAACCCCGTTGGGCTTGCCGCCGGGTTGGATAAAAACGGCGTTGCTCTTCCGGCGTGGGCGGAGCTCGGATTCGGTTTTATCGAGATTGGGACTGTGACTGCAAAAGCGCAGCCTGGAAATCCCAAACCGCGTATCTTGCGATTGCCCGAGCAACAAGCGTTGATCAATCGGCTTGGTTTTAACAATGACGGCGCAGATGTAATTGCGAACCGATTGGCGGAATTGCGCAAAAGTGAACGATGGCCAGCCGTTCCAATCGGAATCAACATCGGTAAGTCGAAAACGACCCCGCTCGAACAAGCGACTGACGATTATCTTTACTCGTTTCGTCTTCTCCGGGATTTTGCCGATTACATCACGTTAAACGTTAGTTCGCCAAACACACCGGGTTTGCGTGAGTTACAGGAGCCTGAAAAGCTTTCGGAGTTACTGGGCGTCATCAGCAACGAAGCAGGAAACGCTCGAAAACCGTTGGTCGTCAAAATTTCGCCGGACCTTTCAGGCGCTGAGTTGAAAGCGATTCTCGCTGTATGTGAAGAAAACGGAGTGTCGGGAATCATCGCCACGAACACCACGCTGGATCACTCCACCATTCCGCCGCAATTAGATCAAGCAGGCGGATTGAGTGGAGCGCCACTCCGAGAAAAATCAACGGCATTGGTGCGTGAAATTGCCACTCGATCTACAATCCCAGTGATCGCTTCAGGCGGAATTTTTGACGCAGAGTCGGCGCAGGAAAAATTTCAGGCAGGCGCAGCGCTGATTCAGCTGTACACCGGTTTCGTTTACCGCGGTCCGTCGCTACTGCGCGAAATCACGGATTGCCTATAGGCAAGCAAATTGCCTGCCGTCACCAGTTTGGCAACCGGAGCGGTTGCCCTACAGTGGATGGATTTTTCAGAATGAAACTCTCACGCAAGATCCTCAAGTTCACGGAGCCGCTGACCTACCGGCGTGGTTGGCGCAGAGCGCAACGCTCGATCTTTCCGGTGCCGCTCAAACCAATGCTCGCGCAGATCGACTGTGAGCGCGCCCGAGAGATCCAGCAGCGATATGCGAATTCCACTGCGGGATACGCGAAATACGCAGATATCCAGCCGTGGTTGAAACTCAATCGCGAACGCGTGCAGGATTTGAATCTCCATCGCTCTGAACCCAAACGTGTTCTCGATCTCGGTTGTGGAGGCGGATTCTTCTTGTTTATCCTGAAGAATCTTGGCCACTCGGTCCTGGGCCTGGACATCGACCGCGTTCCGTTGTTCGGCGAGCTACTCGAGTTGTTCGGTGTGCAGCGCGTTGTTTACAAGATCGACGCTTTCGAGCCGCTGCCGGACCTCGGTCAACAATTCGATTGGATCACTGCGTTCTCCGCGAACTTTTACCTGTATCATCCGGCAAAGAAACGCTGGGGGACGCCGGAATGGGATTTCTTCCTGCGCGATTTACAGCATCACCTGGTGCCTGGCGGAAAAGTCTTTTTTGGGCTTAATCCCTCCTACGACGGCGGCTATTACACGCCTGAAATACTCGATCTCTTTCTCAGCCGTGGTGCAGACGTCGAGCGGGAAAGAATTTTTTTCGAAAACGGCGTCCGCCTCTGACGTGATTGATTCAAAGCGTTGTAGTCACGGCGTTCTGTCGCCGTGCTTTGGACCATGCAAGGGGCGCCCCGACAGAGCGAGGCGGCTACAACATCACTACGGGGTTGCCGACGGCGTTTCGTCCGGACGATCGTGGAAGCGGCGATGTCGCCATTGCCGGTGTCGCTCTTCGATTTGGGTTAGCTTTTGGCGCTGTTCGTCAGTCAGCTGCGTAGCCATTTGCTGATGCGCGCCGGTAATGATCTCGTGAACGCGCCTCGCAGTGTCTCTTCGAATATCCCGGAGTTGAGCCGTTGTCTTATCTATGATTGGAGAAATCTTGGCGAGTTGTTCCGGGGTGAGATTAAGTTCGGCGCGGAGCCTTTCTTTCATTTGTCCGCCGATCCTCTCGGGATGGTGTAATTCAAAAAAATGATAGCGGGCATAGGATCCCCCAACGAATGCGCCGGTGATTCCACCCGCGATAAACACCAGAAGGAAGCCGGCGATGAGTTTCCATTGCAACGCTCGATTCATTTCAAAACTCATCCTGAATCGCCGAATCGGCGATAGCGAATTCATTCGCGAACGATTCGCGGATTTCGCGACTCTGATTTGCTTCACGAACGGCAGCGATTGTTGAGATCACGATTATGGCGATCGACAATACAGCCACTCGTCGAAGCAGCTGGACCACGCCGTTCCCCTTCGATGAACCAGCGCGCCACAGCGCAACCACACGAGTATCGAATCCAAACGGCATCGCCGCCGGAACTTCTTCCTCTACCTGCGCGGCAGACCGCAATAACCGATCGATCTGTTCGTTCTTCATCGCTTTTCTTTTTCCGAGATTTTCGCGAGCTGTTGTTTCATTTTTTGCCTGGCTCGAAACGCTCGCACTTTAACAAGTGCCGCGCTCCAGCCAGTCACTTTTCGGACTTCTTCCACGGAACGTCCCTGCAAGTATAGCAAATCGACCGCGAGCCGCTCGACGGGCTTCAGCGCAGCCAGGAGATGTTCCACCAATTGGCGGGAGGCGAACCGCTGGTCCGGCGCCAGTTCGTCGCTGGAGCTTGCCAGGTTTTCCACCACTGCCTGCTCTTCAATGCTGAGGTCAGCATGACGCAGTTCCGGCCGAACTTTTTCGGATTCTATTTGGTTGAGACATGTGTTGACGGCAACGCGCGACACCCAGTGCTCCAGCGGCACGTTCCCCGAAAACTGCGACAGTTTTTGGAATACTTTAATGAAAATCATTTGGCAGAGATCTTCCTCCGAGGTTCGACGCGCTCGATGTGCACGGACGATTTTGATAACCAGCGGATAAAGCCGTCGCACCAGCGCGCGAGCTGCCTCATCATCATTTTGAAGCGCAGCATTAACCAGCGCGCTTGCGTCAGAATCATCCATGTGATCGAGAGCGCATCCACACCAGTAATCATGACCGGCTCGGCTGCGCTTTGGTTACAACTTCTCGTGTAGAGGTGCTTGTGCCAAGCACCTGCAGATTTCAGTGTGGGACCCCCGAATGCTTTCGGGTGACAATCGGGAAACCAGGGTCCCCACATTGAAAAATTTTGTAACCGCTCTGCTGCTCACTCGGTCATGTCTTTCAAAGGCGCGAAGAGCGCTTAGCAAAAAGAAATGAAACCAACTATGAAAAGAAATATATTAGCACTTGCAGCCGCCGGTGCGATCGCGCTTGGGGGCTTCGTCGTTGTGCAGGCACAACCGGGACCCGGTGGTCCTGGGCACTGGCATGGCCATGCGTTCGGCCTTCAGGGACTCACCCAGAAACTGGACCTAACAGCTGACCAGCAGACCAAGGTTCAACCGATCCTCGACGCGGCCAAACCGCAAATCGCCGCGATCCATCAGGAAGCGATGCAGAAAATGCACACGGTAATGAGCAGCACCATGTCGCAAATTCGGCCGTTGCTGAACGCTGATCAGCAAAAGAAACTCGATGCGATCGAAAAAGCGCATCAAGACATGCTGAACGCCAAAAAAGAACTGCACGAGGCGTTGCAGGACTAATTTCCAGCTCGTTCGGAGCGATTAGGGAATGGGCGGCGGCCCCAACGGGTCGCCGCCGGGTCGCTTTCCCGGTTAGTTGGTAGGGGCGATTGACCGCAATCATCGGGCTGTTGCGGTCAACAGCCCCTACCTGTTTTGAATCAGCCTTAGCCGCGTTTCTTTTTCAATGAAACCAAGAACATCACGACACCTGCTGCCGCCAGGATGATGGCGATGGTAAAGCCGGTGCACGAAATCTCGCCACGGTGATGGTACTCTGATTTGAAATGGCCAGCGATGCCTATCAGGAAACAAAGGACGGCAACGCAAAACAAAATCAGACCGATCGCTCGTTGGTCATCGTTGGAGATTTTCATGGCAGCGGCAATCAATATTAGCCGAGAGGCTAAAATTCAAGTGCGCTCTTTAGACGGAAGGAGTTAATTCCGGGATGCGCACTATTCAGCCATTGATATTTGCAGTGCTCACGGTGGGGGCAGTTTTGCCTTTAAATGCGCAGATCGATCGGATTACTGGTAAAAATTTCGCCACGCGCTCGGAAGTTTTGGCAACGCATGGGATGGTCTGCACGAGCGTGCCGGCAGCCACGGTGGTCGGGATCGACATCCTAAAACGCGGCGGCAGCGCAGTGGATGCGGCGATCGCCGCAAATGCGACGCTCGGTTTGATGGAGCCGGTCTCGAATGGAGTCGGCGGCGATCTGTTCGCAATCGTTTACAACGCCAAAGAAAACAAACTTTACGGAATCAACGGGAGCGGTCGTTCGCCACTTGGCCTGAGTTACGACGCGATGAAATCAGAATTGGCGAAGCTCCACACCGAGACTATTCCGCCGCGCGGAATGCTGCCAATCAGTGTTCCCGGAACTGTTGATGCCTGGGCGGAGCTGCACAAAAAATTCGGCAAACTGAAATTAAGCGACGATCTCGCTCCGGCGATTCGTTATGCCGAAGAAGGCTTCCCAGTCACCGATTTGATCGCGTATTACTGGTCGTTCGGTCCGCGTCTTTACAAAGGATTACCTGGAGCGTTCCTCGAAACCTATACGCTTGATGGTAAAGGACGCACCCCGGGCAAGGGCGACATCTTCAAGAACCCGGATTTGGCCAAAACGCTGCGATTGATTGGCGAAAACGGACGCGACGCATTCTACAAGGGCGAGATCGCTGACAAGATCGACGCGTTTATGCAAGCTAATGGCGGATTCCTGCGGAAAGCCGACTTCGAGAAACATACCTCGACGTGGGTCGAACCCGTCTCGGTGAACTATCGCGGTTACGATGTGTTCGAGCTTCCGCCAAATGGTCAGGGTATTTCCGCGTTGCAGATCTTGAACATTCTCGAAGGATTCGATCTGCGCGCCATGGGACGCAACTCGCCCGAGACGCTGCATACGATGATCGAGGCAAAGAAGATCGCGTGGGCAGATCGGGCGAAGTTTTATGCAGATCCCGCGTTCGCAAAGATTCCGCTTGCCGGATTACTTTCGAAAGAATACGCGGCGCAGCGCCGAAAATTGATCGATCCGAATCACGCTGCCAAACAAGTGGAACCCGGCAACCCGGCGCTCAATCAAGGCGACACGATCTACATGTGCACTGCCGACGATGAAGGCAACATGGTGTCGCTAATCCAAAGCAATTATCGCGGGATGGGCAGCGGCATTGTCGTGCCCGGCCTTGGATTCATGTTCCAGGATCGCGGCGAGCTTTTCTCGATGGATCCGCACCACGCGAATGTTTATGCCCCGGGCAAACGCCCGTTTCACACCATTATCCCCGGATTCGTGATGAAAGACGGTAAACCGTGGGAGGCATTTGGTGTTATGGGAGGCGGCATGCAGCCGCAGGGTCACGTGCAGGTGCTCACAAACCAGATTGATTTTGGTTTGAACGTCCAGGAAGCCGGCGACGCATCTCGTTGGCAGCACGAAGGCGATAATGAACCTACAGGTGAAAAGATGACCTCTTCGGGTGGATACGTTGAAGTCGAAAGCGGAATTCCGTATGAGACTGTGCGCGAGTTGCGCAAGAAAGGGCACGACGTTCGTTTCGACGTTGGCGGCTACGGTGGGTACCAGGCAATCAAAGTCGAAATGCACGATAGCCGCCGCGTTTACGTCGGCGCCAGCGAGGCACGCAAAGACGGAATGGCAGCGGGTTATTAAAATTCGCGAAACGGAGATATGGAGAAACGGCGAAGGGGTTGCCTTCCTGGCTGTCGCGCCTATTCGTCTGTTCGTTTCGTCATTTTCTGATTACTCATTCGCCGATTCGCTGATTCCCCCATTCGGTAGTAACTAATTCTTTGGCGCCTTGAGCTCGGCGAGTTTTTCTTCCGCGTTAGTTACGTCCGATTTGTGCGCGCTGCCGAGCTTTAACAGTCTTTGCTGACGACGCAGATTCGCTTCGGCAAATTCAAGCTCCGCGCCCTCACGTTTTGCTAATGCCTTTTGTTCGGCGTCGATTAATTGGGCGAGCGCTGCTTTCGCCACTTCCAACTCCTGTTTCGTGGCTTCACCAGACGCGACGCGAGATTCCTGCTCGGCGACTGCCCCCTTGCCTTGGGCGACTCGAGCGCTTGCCAGTTCAGCTTCGCATTTGACCGCCTTCAACGCGCGCTGCTCCACTTCAACTTTCGCCAGCACGCCGATCTTCCATAGGCGCTCCGCCCCCGCAGCATTTCGTTTTGCGCGTTCGAGTTTTTTCTCACACCGCGCAACATCGCCGTCGGGAGTTGCCGATTCCGCGAGTTCGTCCGAAAGATTTTGCTTCAATATCGGCGGTTCAATATCGAACTCGCCGGGCTCGTCAGAGTTGGTCGATTGTTCTGCAGCTAATGCGGTCATCGCGCTGACAAGAAATGTCACCGGCAACACGATCGCGCGGAGCATGGTGACAGTTTATCACGAAATTTTTTGTAGCACATGCATCTTGTCTGGCAGAGAGCGATTCGCTGAGGACAGCGAACACTACAGCACTCAGACGGAAGCGGGGGTAGCCGTGCGCGATCCTCAACACAGCGGGTGCAGGGCCACCAGTTGCAGACCGTTTGTTAGGTCGAACGTAAAATTCCCTGAACTTTTTTCTTTTCATTCGCCGCTTTTATTTTGTAGAACACGGACCCGGAGGAGTTTATCTATCCGGTCAATCGTCAAATCGTACTAGCCCTTGTCATCTCAGGATTGAGCCTTCCATCCGCGTCGGCTGATCTTTTTCCGAGTTCAGGACCTGTTGTGTCCGGAAAAGTTGCGCGTCTCCGATTTGGGAAAGCAGCCGCGCCGAAGAATGCGCCGCTGCAGGTAAAACGCGCAATCTGGGCAGCCAATCAACTTCGATCGAAACCGTACCGGTACGGCGGTGGCCACAAATCCTTCAATGATCACGGCTATGATTGTTCCGGTACGGTCTCATATGTTCTGGCAGCGGCCGGTTTGATCAGCACACCGATGAGCTCAACCGAGTTTCGGAGTTACGGCGAACGCGGCACCGGCCGATGGATCACCATATATGCCCGCGAGGGTCACACCTTCGCGGTCATTGCCGGGCTGCGGCTCGACACGACGCCGTTCGATCGATACACCGGGAAGTGGGCGCCTCGCTGGTACGGGGCGTACCGTCCACCGCGTGGCTTTGATGCAAGGCATCCGGTCGGGTTGTAGCGCCAAAAGAACTGCAAAATCCGTTAGTCCAATTTCGGTCTTGGCGATTTGTTGATCCTGTTAAAATTGTCAAAGGAACATGCACAATCTTCACATTCTCCTGTCTTTCAGCGTCGTCGCAGTAATTGCGTTTAACTCTTCTTCTGCGCAGGCCGGAGCTTCCGGCGATGTTTTCACGCCCGTGATTGCGTCTACGCTTTCACCGGAAGCTCATCCAATCCGTGGCACCGACGGGGCCGTTCATGTCGTTTACGAATTACAGCTTACTAATACCAAGTTGGTTCCGGCTACAATTGAGAAAGTCGAGGTGTTGGCGGGCTCAGCTGGATCTGAGGTCGTTACCAGCTTTTCCGGCGCCGATGTAATAAAGCGCCTGCGAACGCTTGCTCCGCGGCCCGCTACCGACGCCACGATTGAGCCAAATGGAGGGCGTCTTTTCTATATTGAACTTACCTTCAAAGACGCCGCCCAGGTTCCAAAGTTACTCGAGCATCGTCTGTATCTGATTGGCGCTCCCAATCCCGGGCCTGCGAAACCGGCGCCTCTGAATTACGTGGTCGCGCCACTGAAAATTGCGGATGACAAGCCATTGATTATCGGTCCGCCACTTGCCGGGCCAGGTTGGGTCGCTGCCAACGGCTGCTGCAACCCTGATATCACCCACCGTGGTTCCGTGCAAAGCGTCAACGGCGCACTCTACGACTCGCAACGCTTTGCCATTGATTGGATGCGCTTGGATGAACAGGGGCGTCTTGTCCATGGCGAAGAGAGCGACGTCCATAATTACAGCGACTACGGCGCGGATGTGTTGGCGGTAGCAGATGCCAAAGTCATTAGCGTGTTGAACAATCTGGACGACCAGGTTCCTGGTCGTCTGCCAGAGCCAAGCTCGATCACCATCGAAACCGTGGACGGTAATCACGTCGTGCTCGATCTCGGTGGCGGGCGTTTCGCTTTCTATGCGCACCTGCAGAAAAATTCCATCAGAGTGAGCCCCGGCGATGCGGTAAAGAAGGGCGCAGTTTTAGGAAAACTCGGAAACACGGGAAACACCTCTGCCCCACATCTTCACTTTCATATCATGAACCGCCCATCCCCGATCGCTGCCGACGGAATTCCTTACCTAATCGACGCCTTTGATTTTGCCGGACAAATAGACATCGCCGCGTTCGAAGCCGCGCCCGAGCTGACAGGCGACTGGGGGAAAGGACGGATTGCTAAACCCGAACCGCGGCAGCGCCAGTTCCCGCTTAATCTCAACATCATCAATTTCGCAGCGGCAGCTACTCCCAAGTAGCGTGCGCGTTTGCCGCTGTCCTTTCGTTTCGAACTGACTTTCACTTCCTGCGAATATCACTCGATGCGAATCTTCCGTCTGATCGTTCTGACGAGTCTAGCCTTACTAGTCTGGCGGGAGTTGTCCTCGGCGGCTGCAAACAACAAAGAGCTCAGAAAATTTTTGCAAAAGCAAGTCCACGAAACTGCGGAAGACAAACTACAGCGTGATTCCGCGCCACCAGTCGCGTCACAGGATAACGCGACAGTTCCGCCGTCCGGTGATTTTGTCGGTCTGGTCGACATCGGCGCTGGCCGCAAAATGTATCTGAAATGCAGCGGCTCGGGAAGTCCGACCGTGATTCTTGAATCCGGTTACAGGAATGACGCCGATATTTGGAGCACCGAGTTTGAGCCTGGGATGAGCCCCGTTTTTTCGCAGATTGCCAAGTTCACGCGCGTTTGCGCCTACGATCGTCCCGGCACTTTTCTCGATGCGGGCCATTTAGGGCGGAGCACGCCCGTGCCCATGCCGCGCACTGCACGCGATATCGTTTCCGATCTTCATGCCTTGCTCGAGACATCGCACGTCTCCGCACCGTACATCTTCGTGGCGCATTCCTTTGGCGGCATCTTTGCCCGGTTATACGCCAGCACCTATCCGAAGGAGGTTGTTGGAATGGTTCTGGTTGATGCGCTGTCCGAAAAGGTGAGAACCGGGCTCACACCCGAGCAATGGAAGTTGTATGTTGATTTTGGATTTACCAAGCCGACGCCCGGTCTCGAAAAATACAAAGACATCGAGACGCTCGACGTAAACGCCAGCTTGGATCAGATGAAAAAAGCTGGCAGCACTGATCCGCTGCGTCCCATACCTCTGTTTGTTCTGACGCAAGGCGAACCGTTCGATCTCAGCCCTTGGCAGCCGTTGCCCGTCGATTTCCCCAGAGCATTGAACAAGGCGTGGCACGCGGCGCAGGATGGATTGGCTACTCTTGCGCCAAATGCCAAACATAAAACCGCGACCAAAAGTTCGCACTACATTCAAGCCCAGGAACCCCAACTTGTGGTCGACGCAATCAAGGAGGTGGTCGAGGCAGTCCGAAATCCGTCTGCGTGGACAACCACACGTTGATCCACGGCAGTGGCGCGAAACCAATGACAGCGCGACGTGACTTTCCAAAATTGAGAAACTCCTCTCCGAGTTTCGGTTTTAAACCATCCGAATTGCGAAAGCTGCGCTCATTAGGCACGCCCGCTGGCATACAGAAATTTCTCGACGAACTGCCTTACAACCTTAGCTACGACGCGCGCTCGCCGAAGAGAGTTTTGCATGACCGCGTGGCGTCATGTCTCGAGGGTGGAATCTTTGCTGCGGCCGCGCTGCGTATAATCGGTTTTCAACCATTGATCTTCGACTTGGAAGCGAAACAGGACACCGATCATGTCGTCGCGATTTTCAAAGTGCGCGGACATTGGGGCGCAGTGGCGAAGTCAAATTTTACGGGCTGTCGTTATCGCGAACCGGTGTATCGCACTCTCCGTGAGCTAGCCATGAGTTATTTCAACATCTACTTCAATCTTCGCGGCGAACGGACTCTGCGGCGGTACTCGCGCCCTGTGAACCTGGCGCGATTTGACGATCGCAATTGGATGACCACAGAAAAACCGATTTGGTTCATCGCCGAACACCTCTGCGATATCCCGCACATTTCATTGCTCACTCCTGTAATGGAAAAAAATCTCACGCGAGTCGATCGCCGCACAATGTCTGGTGAAATGGTCGGTCATAGAAAGAAATAGCCTCAGCTCTGTTCATTCTGTGCGCGGCAGCACCTTGTTACAAGACGGACGACGAAAACCTGAATCACCAGCGGCACGGTGACGTCCCACTCCGGTGTCTCGGCGGACGCCGCCATGACATCTTTGTCAGCCTCCTGCTATCAGCCTGGAGTAACAGACGGAATGGTTACGTAAAGATTCTACGGATTTGGTCGATATGTCGTTAGACGACGAAAACATTCTTGCCGTGCAAACTATCATTGACAATTAGCGCCCCTTCGAATGGACTGGAAAAATGAAGCTCCATCCACTAATTCTCGCCCTGATTGCGCTGACATTTGTGTTCGCTCCTCAATCATCTCCAACCGCATCCGCGCGGCCTTACCAGAAATACAGTGCCAGACTGATCTCGCCAAAAGCGGGAGACGTTTTGGTACCTGGCCAAACTGTGAGAATTCAATGGACGGCGGATTTTCCAGGCGTGGACCTGTCGATGTGTGAGACGGAGGTTCTTCTCTCGCTCGATGGCGGTAGAACGATTTACATGCGTCTTACAGAGTCGCGGAATCCGCAGCTCCAATATTTTGATTGGACCGTCCCGAATGCGCCCACCAACCAAGCCGTGCTGGATATCCGCTTCGGTTGTTTGAACATCTATCCCGAGACTTCAAGTCTTCAGCTTCGATCTACTTTTGTGATCAGCCAAACACCGGCCCTATAATCGTCGCGGAAGTTTCGGCACGAACTGGATGGCTTGCTCGTTAGGCCTGTGAACCCTCGCGTAATCACGGCTATATTGCTTGTCATTTGTCCACTTTCGGCAACGCTGGCCGATACCAAGGTTGTTTTACCGCATTCTCAGCGTTTCTCCGATACTGGTAAGGATTTCCTGCTCCAAACAACGATTCCGGGCGACTTCAAAACGCTGGAAGGCGTCGTATGGGGTTTGCTCACATTATCATCGCTGTGCCCGAATAAAGATTTCTCGGCACCGTTTTTCCCCGATACCATAAGCTCCAGCTCCCAGAAAGAAGGTGCACAGCCTCTCTACATGTATTATCGCGGCTTACGGCGAGACGGCAGGAAGGTAATTCTTCGTTTCACCGGTGATGCGTATCGCTATCTCAATAACACGGCTGCCATTCAAGATTTAGTGAAAGGCGCTTTGGAGGAGACCATCAAGCTTCATACCAACAAATCGACGACGATTGATTATGAGATCGACGGCGAAATCATCGATGAATGGGATGCCTAGAAAACCGAACAATTCGTTCCGTCACGAATCATCTCATTCGTAGGTGATCGGTATCCGAACCTGGGAAACGGAACCGGGTTTAAACCGCCAGCTTTTGAATGTCTGGATAGTAAGTTTGTCGAGGACAGGGCTGCCGGTGCTTGGGAACATGGTTGCGCCGAGGACTGTGCCTGTCGCGCTGTCGACTGTGACGACGCACACACCGTTTCCGCTGAGGTTGCGACGTTTCATCTCGTACGTGTACTCAGGTAAAGGTGCGGTGACTGCCATGGATTGTGCCACCGAAAGTGACATCGGAACGGGTGCCGAAACACTCGGTGCCTCCGGGTGCGCAGCAGGAGCAGGTCGCAGCCGTTTTCTGGTCCGAGTTTTCCTTTCGTGAGGCACGGTGACTACTGCGGGCTCTTCCGGAGAAGACGCTTGTTCGGTCGGAGTCGCCGATTTTTGAGTTGGCGGTATTAAGGCGGCGCTCCGGTTGGGCTCGACCTTCTTCTCTTCCGCCGGGGCGATCTGTGCTGGCACTTCTTCTACAGCCGGCATTTGCTCGGGTGCAGGTGCAGCGTCCTGCTTCGACGCGGTGGCGACAGTTTGCGAGGCAGCTTTACCTTTTTTCTTTTTAGGCTTCTGGATTTGAATCATTTCGCCGGTTTGAAATTGATCCGGGAGATTCGCGGAAGTGGCCTCCTGAGCTTGGCTTAACTGCGCACCAGTAAAGCAAACACCAGTGCAAACAACAAAGAAGCTCACGCTGCGAGCGCGCATCGCGAAAATGTCCGCCCCGTCTCGCGAACGTCAAATCGTCGATACAGGCGAATTACTGGGGAGCGAGGACGCATCGCCCGCTGTGTGACGCGCCTCGCGGGACACTGTTGAAAGACGTTTCGGCGGCGCGACCGCACGCCCCATGCGGCTTGAACTTGTTTCGAAAACGAAGACTATCTCGTTAGGGTTTCCGGAACGGATTCTCGCCTTTATGCTTCTTATCACGTCGACTGACATCACTGTTTGGATTGTTTCCGCACTGCTCGCTCTCGGAATTGGTGCGGGTAAATATGCAAAATGGAGGGCGCGCAATCAGCTGGTGCGCGAACTTGCAGCGATGGACCGTGAGCGTCGGGAAAAGGTGCTCAGCCGGATGAATCCAGCGCAGGCGATGGAAGCACGGCAAGAGTTGATGCGGCGATTTAGTATTTTCTGAAACCGCCTGCTTCGTAGCGCAACCGCACTTGTGGCGCCGTAGTCGCGCGAAGGCAGATCGGTCCCCCGAGCAAGCGGAGCGCCTGCCCTACAATTCATCTGACTTGTCATTCTGAGCGAAGCGAAGAATCTCTGATTTCGTTCCAATGTCCTCTACTCCCTTTGAAATAAGTGTGTCCGTCACTCCGGCAGATATTGACGCGCAGAATCACGTCAACAACACGGTTTACCTGCGCTGGGTCCAGGAAGTTGCTACGGCGCATTGGCAAGCGATCGCCAGCAGCGAAACACAGGAAGCCATCGGATGGGTAGTCTTGCGGCACGAAATCGATTATAACGCGCCTGCGTGCCTGGGTGATAACGTCGTGCTGCGCACGTGGGTCGGTAAAGCGACCCGACTTACATTCGAACGGTTTACGGAAATTCTGCGGGGTAGCGATGGTCAACTGCTGTCAAAGGCTCGGACCCTCTGGTGTCCTATCAATGGACAAACTGGCCGTCCAGTCCGCGTGTCCATTGAAGTGCGCGAACAGTTTTCGATTTGAGGAACAAAGACGCGAGCTCGTGAATCGGGTAAGTGTTTAAGGTTATCGTCGTCGTCCTCGTCTTCAAAAGTGATTGTGCACGAGACGCAGGATGAGCAGGAGAACGAGGAAGCGAGAGTTGAACATTGAGCATTGAGCATTGAGCATTGGGCGTTGCAACCTCCATCCGTCGAGTCACGCCCGGTTGTCGCTTGTTATTGCGCGACGTTTCTCAAACCGGAGATGCTGCATATTTACCGGCAAATCACCGGTTTGAAACGATGCGCTCCGGTCGTGATCGCACAAAAACGTGAGAATGCGGAGCGCTATCCGTTCCACAATGTTCGTATCGTTCGCAAGCCGCCTTTGCATTTTCTTCGGCGGTTCTGGTGTCGACAATTACGCGATCAACCGTGGCAGATTTCAGATGCGGAGCTCAGCGAGTTGCTCAGGGTTTTGACTGAAACGCGTGCGCGTCTTTTACACGTTTACTTTGGGCACATCGCCGTGCATCTCCTGCCCCTGATTCGGAAGTGGAAAAATCCTTCGATTGTTTCCTTTCACGGCGCCGATGTCATGGTCGATATGAATAAGCCAGCGTATCGAGAAGCGACTTTGGAAATGCTCGACGCAGTAAGCCTGGTTCTCGTCAGGTCAGAATCGCTGCGGCGCGCGTTGAGCGATCTGGGCTGCGATCCGAAGAAGATTGAAATTCAACGCACAGGAATTCCGCTGGATGAATTTCCGTTTCGCCAGCGTGCTGTGCCAAAAAATGGTGAATGGCGGTTCGTCCAGGCTGGCCGTTTGATCGAAAAGAAAGGCTTGCCGGTAACGATTCGAGCCTTCGAAGTTTTCGTTCGCCAATACCTAAATGCAACGCTGACGATTGCGGGCGAAGGACCTTTGCTAAGAGAACTCGAGAGCTTGGCGCGCGAATTGAAGATCGCGGAGCGTGTGTCATTCACCGGGTTCCTTTCGCAGAAGCAATTGCGTGAGATCTATTACCGGTCCCACATTTTCCTCCACCCAAGCCAGACCGGCCGCGATGGAAATCAGGAAGGGATTCCAAATTCGATGCTCGAAGCCATGGCTACCGGTCTGCCTGTGTTCGCGACCGAGCACGGTGGCATTCCCGAAGCAATCGAACACGGCGTCACTGGTGTGCTCGTGCCTGAGCGTGACGAATTTGCATTGGTGGAAAGGTTGTTAGACGCGGTGCAAGATCCTGACGCCCTGTCAGGCATGGCACAGACCGGCGCCGACGCAGTGCGAAAAAGATTTGATCTGCAACAGCAAGCGCAACGGCTAGACGAGATTTATCTTCAAGTCATTAAAGAGACCGCCTGATCTCCGAATATTCAATGGTTTATCGCAGTGGCGATTTCGGGGAGCGCACGCGGCTCGCGTGCTGGTTTCGGCGGCCGCGCCGAAACTGCTCTAACCCAAATTGGGCTGCAAGTTTGCGATCGCGGAACGCGTGCGCTCCCGGAAATTTGATACAACCGAAGTTCGTTAGTCGCTGACTACTCGTCCTGCGCTGTCGCTCAGTTCAATCTGATCGCTTACTTTTTGGATTTTCGAATCGTGCTCCTTCAGACGAGCAAGCACGTTTTCCATCTCTTTCGTTAACCGCGCAATTGTCGCTTCCTGTTCCTGCACTTTGCGATGCTCTTTGAGAAACTCATTGAGCAACATCGCGTTGACCATCTCATACCGCACGCTCTCTACCTGCCCCTTGTTGTTGCAATAGACTAGCGCGGGATCCACATCTTCCACTTCTTCGGCGATCAAACCAAAACCAACCGCCTGGGTTTCGTCATACTCTTTCTTCAGGCGGAAACTAACCGGCCTTAACGCGTAGAGTGCTTCGCTATCTGCCGCGAGGGGTTTGATGTTTTCCTTGTAGCGTTGCGAGGAAACAACCGTTGTATGGCCTAGTCTGCCGTCGCTCAGTCGCACCGTAACGTAATCGTTAACACCAGCACTAAAACTCTGCGTCGTGGTGTTGATATTGCGAATATACGTGCTGTTATCGACGCCCTCTTCGCCGTCGACTCCCACTCCAATACACACGTTTCCATCGCCGGTGATGTTCGAACCGCTCGAATAGCCCAAAGCGGTGTTGAACCTGCCAGTGAGATTGCTGGTCATGGTAGAAGTACCGATGGCAGTGTTTTCGTCGCCGGTGGTGTTGTTAAGGAGCGCTTGATTACCAATGGCCACGTCGTTGAAACCTTCAGTGTTTGCCTGGAGCGGCTGGTAACCCATGGCGATATTGCAGCATCCAGTGGTGTTGTTAAAAAGGGCCCTATCGCCTACCGCCGTGTTATTGCTGCCGTCAGGGCCGATATTGGCGGCTCCTACATTGTAAAAAAGGGCGAATGCGCCAACCGCGGTATTGCGTGTGCCCCTGGTATTATTCAAAAGCGCCGCCGCGCCAACAGCCGTATTTTCCGTTCCGTAGCCCGAAAGCTCGCCGACATTGGAAAAAAGCGTGCCCGCGCCCAAAGCGGTATTGAAGTTGCCGACCGTGTTGCTAAAGAGCGAATACCAACCTACGGAGGCGTTTCCGATTCCAGTGGTGAGGTTCTGAAGGGCATTGGTCCCCTCCGCTGTGTTGAAGCCAGCATAACCACCGTCCGGTGGCGGACTGACTGCGGACGCTTTTGGCACAATCCGAATCGAGAAGAGGACGACAAGGATTAGAAGTGAGCGAGTTAGTGTCGGCGATGGAACCATTCGATTCATGGCAATTCCTTTCTTGCCCGTCAGAGTTTATCCGGTGATCCCCATGCCCGGAGAACGCGAAAGAAACTGACGGGAAATATCCTTCGCCTAATCCGGATCGAACCCGTCCCTCATGGACAACGGAGCTTGCCAAAAAAATTCCCGATCTTGCAAGACGAAAACATCGAGAGCACCGCACGGACACGGATGCGTTTTCCGAGAACCTTCGGACGTTTCGCCTATCACGCCAGTCCAGCCTGGCGCCCCTGAACAGATGCGTTGCAAACAGCTTCCTCATTGAAGTAGAAAGGATCCCGTGGACCAACCGCTCGCGCAGCCTGCAATACGCAAGCCAAACTGGTGGAACCGAAACTGGAAATGGTTCGTGCCGCTGGGCTGTTTCACCATAGCGGTGCTATTTCTCGCGTTCGTTAGCTCAATAATCCTGATCGTTTTCAGCGCGATGAAATCGACTGACGTTTACAAGGAGGCATTGGCCCGCGCCAAGACGGATCCGGCTGTGATTGAAGCCTTAGGCTCACCGATCAAGGAGGGATTTCTCATGTCAGGAAACACAAACGTGAACGGTGCCTCCGGTGAATCCAACCTGGCGATTCCCATCTCCGGCCCGAAAGGGAAAGGAACAATCTACGTATCGGCAAATAAGGCACTCGGCCAATGGAATTATTCGGGGCTAGTAGCAGACGTCGGAGAAACGCATCAACGCATTGATCTTCTTCACAAGTCGGCGCCATCGAGTTCGCGCTGATTTAGCAAGTCGCTACAGAGTTGATTCGCAGCAGCCGTAATCGCACAGCGATTCTTTTCTGGGGAGCGATCGCGCCCTTGCGATCGCGAACTTTTTCTGGTTTGAGTGGTGTGCGGGTCCTGCCACAGAAGTTTCGGCGAGGGCGCCGCTGCAACGGATGCGAAGCAACGGCCAGGCTTTCAAACCTGCACGCCGGGCGCGTGCGTTTCCCAGCTCGGATCGATTGAAAATTCCACGCGGAGTTTACCTCTGACGTTACGCACGTAATCTTGATGTATGTCGATTTCGGAGGAACAAGTGAAGAACGCGTTGAAGTCGGTGAAATATCCCGGCTTTAGTCGCGACATCATTTCATTCGGATTGGTGAAGGCGATCCACATCGACGATGGCGATATTAAGGTGCAGTTGGCCCTTGCCACCAATGATCCAAACGTCCCGGCAACGATCAAAAATGATGCCGAACGCGCTTTGGGTACGATAGGAGGCATTCGCAGCGCGAAAGTTTTGATCGACATTCATGCGCCCCCGGGCGGCGCAGGCGCAGGCGCTGGCGCCACACGCATTCCAGGTGTTAAACACGTTATTGGGGTGGCGAGCGGTAAAGGTGGAGTAGGCAAATCAACGGTCGCGGCGAATCTTGCAGTGACCCTGGAGCAATCCGGTGCACGCGTTGGTCTGTGTGATTGCGACATTTACGGGCCGAGCATTTCGCTGATGTTCGGCACGCGCGAGCGCCCAACAGCTACGGATGAGAACATGATCATTCCAATCGAGCAATACGGGTTGCGATTGATGTCGATGGGGTTCCTGCTGGACGATACTTCGCCCGCAATTCTGCGAGGGCCGATGGTGACCCGTTACACGCAACAGTTTCTGCGGCAGGTCGAATGGGGTGAACTGGACTATCTGGTACTCGATCTCCCACCCGGCACAGGCGATATCCAGTTGACCATCGTGCAGACGGTCGCGTTATCGGGCGCGATTATCGTTACCACGCCACAGGAAGTGGCCTTAATCGACGCCCGCAAAGCAGCAACAATGTTCGAAAAGGTCAACGTTCCAGTGCTTGGGCTTATAGAGAACATGAGTTATTTCGTCTCCCCTTCTGATAATAAACGGTACGATATTTTCGGTTCTGGCGGTGGCGAACGGGAAGCTAAACGGTTGCGTGTCCAATTGCTGGGGCAGATTCCAATCGACATCGCCACGCGCGAGGGTGGTGATCGCGGGATCCCAATCGTCAGTGCTGATCCGAAATCACCTGTGACTGTCGAATTTAAGCGGATTGGTGACGAGATTCGTAAACTCCTGCCATAGCGACACATCCAACCCCCGGCCTAAAACGGAATAAATTTCGCGACTCCCTCGTCCAATTCAAGTGTTTGATTTTTGTTGCGATCACAAAGCTCTTCGGAGTTGACTAGGTGAAAATCTTATGAAAGAACAATCGGACATGCCGTCTTCGGAAGCAGACCAGGCGTTCGTCAAAGACTCGGCGCTCTACAAGGAATTCCTCGCCGAGCGCGCAGAAATTTTGAAACACAAGTGGATCGAGAGCGAGAAAGCCGGGAAAGACATCGGCTTTGAAAGAGCTCTGCTGGATTGGATCTTGAGACATCGGTCCAACTGGCGAGAGCGACGACGAAAGGAGGCGCGCACCGAACAGGCCGCCTCCTAATTTTTGTACCTTTAAGGCGATCCTGCGAGGTCGCCAAGGAAACCGTGGAACCAAAACAGAAATCATCCGCAGCCGTCCCGATTCTGGACGCCGAAGCAATTCGCCGGGCGCTACGCAGAATTGCACACGAGATCATCGAGCGAAATTCGAATCTCGAAAACGTGGTGCTGGCGGGAATTCCGTCGCGCGGTGTGGAGATTGCGCGGCGAATTGCAGCTCTAATTCGCGAGATCGCTAACGCTGACGTCGATTCCGGCGTTATCGATGTGGCGATGCACCGAGATGATGTTGGCACGCGTAAAGAATTGCCCGTGGTGCACGCGTCGAAACTTCCGGTTCCCTTGGAAGACCGGACGGTGATCATTGTCGATGACGTCCTTTATACCGGTCGGACAGTGCGTGCGGCGATGGATGCGATTAATTCATTCGGCCGTCCCGCGCGCATTCAGCTCGCAGTACTGGTTGATCGCGGGCATCGCGAACTGCCGATTCGTTCCGATTACGTGGGAAAGAATTTACCGACCACCACGCGCGAACAGATTCGGGTGCGCCTGCAAGAAACCGACAACGAACCGGATGCCGTCTACTTGGAAAACAATGAATAGCGAAACAACATTTCTGGGGAGCGCACGCTTACATCGTGCTGGTCGCCGCATTCTGCGGCGACAAACTTTCCATTGTATGTTCGCTGGTCTGCCCCAATTGCGAACCCTCAAGAAAAGTTCGCGAAGACGAAACGCGTTCGGCGGTACGCGAGCCGGGTGCGCTCCCCAGATTTCGCCATCACAGCCGCAGTGGATGTTCGGATCATGACCACCCGCTGGACACGCAAAGATCTTCTTGGCTTGCGTGAGCTGACAAGCGACGAAATCAATTTCGTTCTTGAGACAACCGACGCGTTTAAGCAGGTCGGCACACGCGAGATCAAAAAAGTGCCCGCGTTACGCGGCAAAACATTGATCAACTTTTTCGTCGAGCCGAGTACACGCACACGCACCTCTTTCGAGCTGGCTGCATTTCGGCTGAGCGCCGACGTGATCAATATCGCAGCAACGACTTCGAGCCTGACGAAAGGCGAAACGCTTAAGGACACGGCGCGCAATCTCGAGGCCTTGCATGCTGACATTATCGTGCTGCGTCACAGCTCCGCAGGCGCACCGCAGTTTCTGGCAAACCGATTGAAAGCGAGCGTAATCAATGCCGGCGACGGTGCGCACGAACATCCGACGCAGGCGCTTCTCGATCTGTACACGATCCGCGAGCGCAGAGGTAAAATCGCCGGGCTGCACGTTGCAATCATCGGCGACATTTTGTTTAGTCGCGTCGCGCGGTCGAACATTTTCGGTTTGCTCAAACTCGGGGCGCGCGTGACGCTCGTCGGACCAAGCACGCTCGTGCCGCGCGAGTTTGAAAAACTAGGCGTCGAAGTGTCGCACAACATTGAGGATGTATTGCCCAAAGTCGATGTCGTGAACCTGTTGCGGATCCAGCATGAGCGTCAGCGCAGGGAGTATTTTCCGGGACTCGGCGAATACATCCGCTTGTTCGGCCTAACGAAACAACGCGCCAAACTCTTGAAGCCGGACTGTCTTATCATGCATCCCGGCCCGATCAATCGCGGGGTCGAGATCGACAGCGAAGTCGCCGACGGCTTGCAGAGCGTTATTCTCGATCAAGTCACCAACGGTCTCGCCGTGCGCATGGCGGTTTTGTACTTGTGCGGAGGAATCGCGACATGATTGCAAGGGTTTCTTCCGGGAAGCGCACGCGCCCTTGCATGCATTTTTCGGCGCCTCGCCGAAAAGAAAATGAGATGAATTCATTCCAGGCAGCTTCGCGAGGGCGCGCAGCCAAGCACATGAGGCGCGTGCGCTCCCCGGAAACATGAGCGCAACCATCATTCGAAACGGTCGGGTGATCGATCCCGTGAATAAACGGGATGAGACGGCCGATGTTTACATCGCGGATGGAAAAATTGTTAGGTCGAAATCCGAAATTCGAAACCCGGAATCAGGGATTGAAGAAATCGACGCGCGCGGATTGATCGTCGCTCCCGGCTTAATCGACTTGCATGTGCATCTGCGCGAGCCGGGATTCAGTCACAAGGAAACGATCGAGTCGGGTGCTCGAGCCGCAGCCGCCGGCGGATTCACGACGATCGTTTGCATGCCAAACACGGCGCCTGTTCCGGACAATCCCGGCACCATTGCATGGATAAGAGATCGCGCTGCGGGCGTAGCGTGTGTAAATGTTCTCCCGACCGGCACAATTTCAAAAAATCTCGCAGGCGAAGAACTCGCGCCAATCGGTTCGCTCGCGCAGACCGGCGTTTTGGCAATCACGGACGACGGTCATTGCATCCAAAATCACGAACTGATGCGGCGTGCGGTTGAATATGCGCGCATGGTTGGCGTACCTGTGTTCGATCATTGTCAGGATTACAATTTGGTCGGCAATGGTGTTGTGCATGAGGGTTATTGGAGCACGCTCCTTGGGTTACCAGGCTGGCCTGCGGCCGGCGAAGAAGCAATAGTGATGCGGAACATTTTGCTAGCGGAACTGTGCGATCATCAGATTCATTGCCAGCACATCTCGACTGCGGGCAGCGTACGGTTGCTTCGTGAAGCTCGGGCACGGGGGGTGAAAATCAGCGGAGAGGTTTGTCCACATCACATCGCGTTAACCGACGATGCGATTCAAAATTTCGATACCAACTGTAAGATGAATCCTCCGTTGCGGTCGCAGAACCACGTTGATGCACTGCTGGAAGGAATCGCCGATGGAACGCTGTCCATCCTTTGTTCCGATCATGCGCCGCATGCCGATTTTGAAAAGGAAGTGGAATTCGATGCCGCGCCATTTGGCATCATCGGGCTGGAGACAGAGCTGGGGCTGTTTCTCGATCTGCTGGTCCACAAACATCGCACCATCGATATCACACGATTGATCGAGATGTACACCGTCGAGCCCTCGCGCTTATTGAAGATTGATGCCGGCACGCTGTCGGTCGGCGCGCGCGCTGATGTGACGCTGATTGATCCAGAATTGGAATGGACAGTGAAAGTTAATCAATTTCACTCGGCGTCGCGCAATTCGCCGTTTGACGGCTGGAAACTCAAGGGCCGCGCGGTGCGAACGATTGTTGAAGGGAAAACCGTCTGGGAATTGTAGGGAGTTGGAAAGCCCGGCCGTTGCTTCGCATCCGTTACGGCTGTGAAACGCCGCCGTGGAAATGGGCGTCTGACACAGACGCCCTACAGGATCTGTATATTTACCCCGCGGCGAAACCGCCGTGGATGTAATTCTCCAGATGGGCAATCGCTGCTTGCTGGCAGGAAATCACATGTTTCACCAGGTCACCGATCGAGATCACCCCAACCACTTTGTCACCATCAACTACCGGTAAGTGGCGAATGTGTTGGTCTGTCATCAGGCGCAAACATGCCTCGACTCCCTGGCGCGGATGCGTTGTGAACACATTCGTTGACATGATTTCTGCGACTTTAGTTTCACGGGAACGTTTGCCGCGCAGCATGATCTTACGCGTGTAATCACGTTCGGAAATGATTCCCACCAAATGCTCCGGCTCCATTACAAGCAAAGCGCCGACATTTTTCGTGTCCATCAATTGGACCGCTTCGAACACCGTCGCGTCCGGCGAAACGGAGTAAATCTCTCTGCTTTTCTGATTCAGAACTGCGCCGATCGTGCCGCTGACATCCATATCGCTCAAAGACAAAGCCTTCAAGAACATAGGGCAATCCAGGCAAGAGA
>DATDFM010000218.1:0-45706 GCA_036522635.1 Candidatus Udaeobacter sp.
GAATCGAAGCCTTTGGTTGCCATTATTATGGGAAGTAAATCGGACTGGGAGACCATGCGGAATGCTGTGCAAACATTGGATGAACTCGGCGTTCCGAACGAGGCGCGTGTGTTATCCGCGCACCGCACGCCCGACGCCACCACTGAATTCGCGCGAGGCGCAGTAGATCGTGGACTGCGCGTGATCATCGCGGGCGCAGGCGGTGCGGCACATTTGGCTGGAGTCATTGCAGCCCATACTTGGTTGCCTGTTCTTGGTGTGCCAATTCAATCGAAACTCCAGGGACTTGATTCGCTGTTGTCGACAGCGCAAATGCCAGGCGGCATTCCTGTTGGAACCCTGGCCATTGGAGATGCGGGTGCAAAAAATGCCGCACTTTTGGCGGCTGCGATTCTCGCCACATCGGATGACACGCTTCGTCAAAAATTAGAAGCCTTTCGCAAAAAACAGTCCGACGCAGTTCTGGCTGCGACATTGCCAAGGTGAAAACAGTCATTTCAACCGACCGCGCTGCGGCGGTTGAATTGTTGCGGAAAGGCGACGTCGTCGCGCTGCCTACGGAAACTGTTTACGGACTCGCGGCTAACGCGTTAAACTCGACTGCTGTTGCGAAAATTTTTGAAGCAAAGGAACGGCCGCGCTTCGACCCGCTTATTGTTCATCTGCCGAGCAGCGAGTGGCTCGACAGAATTGGGGAAGTGCCAGCCTGCGATCGACAACTGATCGGCAACTTAACGGAAAGATTTTGGCCGGGGCCGTTCACAATTGTTGTTCCGAAGCGCGACATCATTCCTGACATTGTAACAGCGGGATTAGGTAACGTAGCAGTGCGAGTCAGTGCGCATCCGGTGTTTGCTGAAATCGTGCGTGAATTGAATGAGCCGATAGCTGCTCCGAGTGCAAACCGGTTCGGGCGCGTCAGTCCGACAACAGCGCAGCACGTGTTGAATGAACTCGACGAACGGATCTCACTAATCGTCGACGCCGGACCGACCGAACACGGAATCGAATCCACAATCATCGCTGTTCAACATGGCAGAATTGCGGTGTTGCGACGTGGCCCGATCACAAACGAACAGCTGTCCGAGTTTGCAGAAGTTAGCAGTGTGGTCGGTGCAACGGAGATTTCCGCGCCGGGACAGTTGCCATCGCATTATGCGCCTGAAACCCCGTTCTCTCTGATCGATAATGCCAAAGATTTTTTTCCGCAGAAGTCTCAGCGTGTTGGATTACTCACTTGGAAATCAAGTAGTGGCTCGCCAACTAACACGGAGCGATTTGCAGCTGTTCGAAACTTAAGCAAAAGCACAGACCTGCGAGAAGCTGCGTCGAATTTATTTAGTCACTTGCGCGAGCTCGACGCACTCGGCCTTGATCTAATCGTTGCCGAACGAGTTCCCTCTCAAGGACTCGGCGCGGCGATAATGGATCGACTTGAGCGCGCAGCACGCAAATGAAACGAAATGGGATGGCTGCTCAAAAGCGACGCGGGGGGACGCGTCGCACTCCCCAAGCACGCCGCTGTGGGATTTAACGCTGAAGAACAAGTTCGCTCTGGCGCGTGCTGCGGGGCGTTTCTCCGTTAACGGCGCTGGTTTTTTGTCCGTTCGCCGGATATGTAACAGCAGCCGCAATGAATCCCCTGAAGAGGGGATGAGGCTTGTTGGGTTTGCTTTGAAATTCGGGATGATATTGGCAACCAATAAAGTACGGATGATCACGTAGCTCGATCAATTCAGCGAGTGTGCCGTCGGGTGATGTTCCTGAGATGATGAAACCTTTTGCATTCATCCGGTCGCGATACTTCATGTTGAACTCGTAACGGTGGCGGTGCCGCTCAGTCACCTGAGTATCGCCGTAGATTTTTTCGGCGAGTGTGCCCGGGGCAATTTTTGTGGGCCACGTCCCAAGTCGCATGCTGGCGCCCTTGTTTTGCACGCCGCGCTGCTCTTCCAGAAGCGAGATAACAGGGTCCGGAGTCTTTTTGTCGAACTCAGTGCTGTTGGCATTTTCGATTCCACACACGTTTCTGGCGAATTCAATCGTAGCCACTTGCATGCCCAGGCACAGACCAAGGAAAGGAATTCCATGTTCCCGTGCGTAACGCGTGGCGTTGATTTTTCCTTCGGCTCCGCGAACGCCAAACCCACCGGGAACGAGAATGCCGGCCACATCTCTTAGCTGGTCACCGACGCCATCTTCAACGGATTCAGCATCGATAAGTTTGAGATCGATTCCGCAGTCTTCGCTCGCGGCGGCATGAGTCAGCGACTCATAGATGCTTTTATAGGCGTCTCGAACGTCCATGTATTTGCCTATCACTGCGATCTTGACTCTTTTGCTCGGACTAACGACACAATCGACGAATTTTTGCCAGTCTTTCAGGTCCGGTTGGGGTGTTTCGAGGTGCAGAAGATCGCAGACGAGTTGGTCGAGTCCCTCGGCGTGCAGGGTCAAAGGCACTTCGTAAATGGTGTGTTCGACGTCGCGTTCCTCGATCACTGCCTTTTCCGCGACATTGCAAAACATTGACAACTTACGGCGGACATCGCGGTCGATTGGTTGTTCCGATCGACAGATTAACACCTGGGGTTGCAATCCGATTTCACGTAGCTTCGCTACGCTTTGTTGCGTCGGCTTGGTTTTCAATTCGTGGGCTGCCTTAATGTAAGGAACAAGCGTGACATGCATGTTCACGACATTCTCGGGCCCGACTTCGAGAACGAATTGCCGAATGGCCTCGAGGAAAGGAAGACCTTCGATGTCTCCAGTCGTGCCTCCGATTTCCGTGATCACCACGTCATATTTGGTCTCGTCTGAAAGCTTGCGAATGCGATCCTTAATGACGTCGGTCACGTGCGGTATGACCTGCACGGTTTTGCCCAAATAATCGCCGCGACGCTCCTTTAAGATGACGGTCTCATAGACCTGGCCGCTGGTGAGATTGTTGTGCCGCGTGAGAATGCAGTTAGTAAACCGCTCGTAGTGGCCGAGATCGAGATCAGTCTCGGCGCCATCATTGAGCACGTACACTTCGCCGTGCTGGAACGGATTCATTGTTCCGGGATCGACATTGAGATAGGGATCAAACTTTTGGAGTACCACACGCAAGGACCGCGCTTCGAGCAATGTGCCGAGGGAAGCTGCGGTGAGGCCTTTGCCTAACGAACTAACGACGCCGCCAGTGACAAAAATGTATTTCATCGAGCGATTTTCCGTTCCGCGCGAGCAAGCTTTTGCTCCAGCGTTTTTGCGTCAGCCAGCGTGTCTATGCCTGGAGATCCCTTGACGGTGATGAGCACATGAACTTTTACACCATTTTCTAATGCGCGCAATTGCTCGAGCGACTCAGCGCGTTCCAGCGGAGTGGGCTTCCACTTCACGAACTGCAGGAGAGCGGTGCGCCGAAAACCGTAGATACCCTGATGACGAAGTGACAAGGAATGGCCTTTCTCATGGAATGGAATTGGCGCACGTGAGAAATAAAGCGCGTTCCCATCACGATCGGCAACCACTTTGACCTGGTGAGGGGACAGCGCGTCCTCAGGATTTTCAAATCGATGCGCAGCGGTGACGATTTGCGTTGCGTGATTCGAGCGAAGTTTCTCAACGATTTTGTCGATCAGGCCCGGTTCGATCAACGGTTCGTCGCCCTGGATGTTGACGATGAACGCGAACTGTTTCGCTTTTCGTGCCACTTCGGCTACCCGATCTGTTCCGCTGCAGTGGCTTTGTGAAGTCAGGGCGACTTCGGCACCCCAGCTAAAAGCAGCTTGAGCGATGCGCATATCGTCTGTCGCAATGATCACCGAATCGAGGTTTTTTGCTTTTTCGCAACGCTCCCACACGCGTCTCAAAAGAGCCTTGCCAGCAATTAGATGCAATGGTTTTCCTGGAAAACGCGTAGAACTCCAGCGCGCTGGAATAATGCCTACTGCCTTATTCATCAAACCGAGCAGGGTTTCGACGCTTGTAGAGCGCCGCTACAGAACCAGCGGCTCGCTGCGAAGCCCGGACATCGAACAAAGGAGTCGTCGTCATTTTGCACGCATAATTATTTCAACCGCTCCCGAAAAATCGTCGGCGATCCAATCCGCCGTCGTTCCTGTCATATCGCCTTGATTTCCGGTTCGTACGCGAATCGCCCGTAGACCGGCATTGTGCGCGCATTCAACATCTATCTCCTTATCACCAATCAGAAAGGAACGGGAAAGATCAATCGGGTAATCTCGCGTGGCTTGTACGACCATTCCCGGGGCAGGCTTCCGGCAATTTGAATGTTGCCCGGGAGCGTCCGCACAATAGTAAGTTGCGTCGATTACATCGTCACCAAGCTGCCGTAGCACCTCCGCTTCGACTGCACGATATTGATCGACCGTGAACAATCCTCGTCCGATCCCGCTTTGATTTGTGATGATAATTAGTTTGAATCCGCGCGATTTTAACAGCCGCAGCGCCGCGAGGACGCCTGGAAAAATCCGCACATCCCTCGGCTGTGAACAATAATCGGTATCTTCCATGATTGTGCCGTCGCGATCGAGAAAAACGGCCGGCCACAGCGCGTCACTCATCTTCGCTGTCCGCTCGAAAACTGGCGACGAGTTCATCTCGCGTCACAGTCGCCGTTCCAAGTTTGCTTACGACTACAGCGCTGGCGTGGTTTGCGATCTCCGCCGCTTCAATCGGAGTGGCGCCGCACACCAGTCCCAGCGTAAAGAGCGCGATTGCCGTGTCGCCTGCGCCCGACACATCAAAAACCTGACGGGCTTTGGTGCGGATGTAATGCGGCGCGTCGTTCTGCTGGAAAAGCATCATCCCGTGTTCGCCAAGCGTGATCAGGACATACTGAGTTTCCCATTTTTTAAGAAGTGCTTCTCCGGCGCGTTGAAGATCAGCGTCTTCTTCTGGAGCTTTCTCGGCGTCGCACCACGGAATCCCCGCTGCAAGAAATGCTTCAGCGCGGTTAGGTTTGACAATTGTAACGCCACGCCAGTCGACAGAGTGTCGCGGATTCGGATCGGCCGCTACTATTTTGCCGTCGCTGACTGCCTCGCGAGCGATTTCGGTCACCAGTTCGCTTGTTACAAAGCCCTTGCCGTAATCTTCAAAAATAATGGCGTCGGTTTCTTTGATACTCTTTCGTACCGCAGCGACTGCCTTTGCGACCTGAGTTTTGGATGGGGTCACGATTTTTTCGCGATCGACACGGACCACCTGTTGATGCAGGGCGATAATCCGGGTTTTGACGATCGTGTAAAAACTATCGTCTTCGATCGCGCTGGATGTGTCGATCTTTTGCTCCGACAAGAGCTGCCGAAGTTGCCGGCCACTGCGGTCGTTACCGAGCATTCCGATTACAGCCACCTGATCGACAAATTCGCGCAGGTTCCGGGCGACGTTGGCCGCCCCGCCGGGATAAAACGATTCTCCAGTTACCTCGACCACCGGAACCGGCGCTTCCGGTGAGATGCGGCCGACCTTTCCCCAGACAAATTCGTCAAGCATCAGGTCGCCGATTACCATGATCCGCCTCGAAGCGGCGCGTTCGAGGATCTGCCTCAGGCGGTCCAGGTTCATGGGAATTTAGAACTTAAATCCTGACGGCTTACAGCGTTTTTGGATTTGCGAGTTGAAAGGGTGAATGAGATCGGTGCTGGCATTAGTTGTGTACGGCGAGAGTTCCGGTTAAGATTCGCTCCAATAAATCCTGAATACGAACCCGAAATCAACAGTCGAAGTGCTAATGATGCCTTTTATAAGATATTTTAAAACCGTGGGGTTAATCTGCGGTTTTGCCCTTTGCGCGAATGCCGCTCAAGCGCCGCAGCAAATCAATGTTAACCAACTATCCACGAAGGTGGAAGATGTTGTAGTGCCGTTGCCTAACGAGATTTTTGGCGCATTGAACAAGCTTGGTACCGTAAACTGGAGAGCCCATGTGCGGAGCGACAAGGGACCGAACTTCACCGAACGCCCGCGTATTGCTCTCCTGTTGGGAACAGTGATCGCCGATGGCTTTATCGCCGTTCAGGCAGAAGACGCAGAGACCGTAAAGGATATCGGGCAACGTGTTTTGAGCCTGGCGAAAGGTATCGGTGTGGGAAATTCGATTACACCCCATGCCAAGGCGATCATTGAGGCGGCAGACAAGCGGAACTGGAGCAATGTGCGCCGGGAACTGGATCGCACCCAGAATAGCGTGCAACAAGCAATGAACGAAGTACACGATGAAAAGTTGTCGCAACTCGTAAGCTTGGGGGGTTGGTTGCGCGGAACCGAAGTACTGACGTCAGTGGTCAACGAGCATTTTTCCTCGGATGGCGCAGAGCTGCTGCACCAGCCTGATCTGCTCTCTTATTTTCAAAAACGGTTGCAAGGAATGCCTGAGTTTGATCTTCCAATTATCCATCAAATTCAGGATGCTCTGGTCGAAGTGAAACCCTTGATCGATGTCGGTGATCGCCAGATTCCGCCTGAGACAATCAAGAAGGTTAACGATATCACGACGCGACTTGGCCAGGGGATCGTAACCAAGCAATAAACTTCAATGAACGGCTTCGTGAAAAACTTCGTCCGTGCAAGTGCTCTGCTGCTGATCCTTAAGGCATTACAGCCCGCGATTTTTGCTTCGGTGGACGATGCGCAATCATTTGCGCTTCAGGCTGCCGAACCATACGTCAAACAAGGCTTCCAGGTGCGCGAGGATTATTGGGGAGGGGACCTCGGTTCCGGGGAGAAGAAAGCTGTGCGACAGCAGTTGTTTAAAGGAAACGAATACTGGTTCTGGCTGGGAACCGAAGTAGACAAGGCAAAGGTCTCCGTTCATGTCTACGATTCTGACGGCAAGCTCGCGGAACAACCTGACAGCTGGGAGAAAGGCCATTTTGCGGCTGCACATGTAGTCCCAAAAGCGACAGGCAGTTATTTTATCATCGTAAGCGTGGAACAATCGCCAGAAGAACGGACGCACTGGGCGCTGGTGTATGGTTTCCGCTAGCTGTAGAATTCGTGGCAGCGGCATGCCACGATTATGACTGAATCGCGGACTTTGCAGTTCGAGAGCCCACGCGCCTTGCAGTCGCTCTATGCAAATGACATCAAACTGTTAAAGAATCTTGAAGACTCGTTAGGCGTCAAAGTGACGACGCGCGAGGGCTGGGTGAAACTCGAAGGCGACCCGAGTCGCGTCGACAAAGCTCAGCAGGTATTCCAACAGCTTGAGCAAGCACGGCAACAAGGCGTGGATATTCAGAAGCACGAATTTAATTACACCTTAAACGCCGTGTCCGAACAACGCGATGAGACGCTTGGCGACATTGTTTCGACCAAAATCGTTACCTCTTCACGTAAACCTCCGGTCGTCGCACGCAGCGCTACTCAGCGAGCCTACGTGGAGGCAATTCAGAAGCACGACGTGGTTTTTGGGATCGGACCGGCCGGGACCGGGAAAACCTATCTTGCGGTCGCGATGGCCGTGGCGGCATTGAAGAAGGAACAAGTGGCCCGTATTATTCTGACCCGGCCTGCGGTAGAAGCGGGGGAAGCACTCGGTTTTCTTCCAGGTGACCTGGAACAAAAGATTCTCCCGTATCTCCGTCCACTGTATGATGCATTACGTGAAATGCTTGAGCCCGAAGAACTGGAGCGGGCGATTGCGCGCCAAACCATTGAAGTGGCTCCGCTCGCATATATGCGCGGGCGCACTTTAAGTAATGCCTTTGTCATTCTCGATGAGTCCCAAAACACAACCACCGAGCAGATGTTCATGTTGCTGACGCGCATCGGTTTGAATTCGAAGTGCGTCGTGACCGGCGACGTTACGCAAATTGATCTGCCGGCAAATAAGCGTTCAGGTGTCCTCGAGGCATTGCAGGCCCTAAAGAACGTACCGGGGATCGCGACGATATACTTCACTGAGCGCGACGTTGTGCGGCATGAATTGGTGCGCGCCATCATCAGTGCCTATCAAACGTACCGCGGGCCTGCCTCCGAATCTCGCAAATAATGGGTTTTATGTTCGACTTCTTCAAGCGCGGCCGTCTCGTGAAACGCGGCCTGGCATCGCGTAAACGGCGCCGCCGTCGCTCGGGGAGCGAACTCATGCGCAATCTGGAAGGCTCGTCGTACGTGAAGGTATTTATTTTTGGCCTCTTCGCCGGCGGTCTGGCGTTTCTTGTCTTTAGCGGTCAACAGGCGGAGCCCACGAAAAATTACGTGATTGCGCTCCTGGTTCTGGCGACGGCAATCACGCAGCTTTGGATCAACCAACCAAAAAGCTTCGAACAAAACTCACGAATTTTTCTCGTTTTCAGCGTTATTTTTGTGCAACTGGCTGTCACCAAGTTGCTGCTGGTTCTGTGCAATAGCGGCAACTACCGCTTCCTGCGACCAGAGACGGCCGGCTTGATCACGCCATATGCTTTCGCGCCGCTGGTGCTGAGCGTGTTGCTCAACCGGCAGCACGGGCTTTACGCGGCATTTTTCGTGAGCCTGTGGAGCAGCATGTTATTTGGTCCCATCGATGCGCCGCTTTTAATTACCAGCCTGATCAGCGGATTTACAGCGGTCTCTCTCACGCTTCAGGTGCGACGCCGCGGTCGATTAATCCGCGCCGGCTTTTTCGTCGGACTCGCCATCTGGTTCTTGTCGCTGACGTTTGGCTTAATCGGACCAATTAACTGGTTTTATCCGACTGCTAACGACTGGGGTATGGTCGGAGTACAAAGCGCTCTCGCCATTGGCAACGGTATTGTTACTGCGATGATCGTTGGCGGCGCGTTGCCGATGCTCGAGAATTTATTTGGAATCACGACCGACATCTCATGGTTGGAAGCATCCGATCTTAATCACCCGTTGTTGCGCCGAATGACAATCGAAGCGCCGGGAACGTATCACCACAGTCTTGTGGTGGCCAATCTGGCCGAAGCCGCGGCCGAAGCCGTCGGCGCGAATGCCACCCTCTGCCGCGTCTGCTCTTATTTTCATGACGTCGGCAAATTAGTGAAACCGGAATACTTCACTGAGAATATGAGTTTCGAGCGAAATCCCCATGACGATCTCGCGCCGACGATGAGTGCATTGATTATCATCGCGCACGTGAAAGAGGGCGTGGATCTCGCGCTCAAGCACCGGCTAAACCAGCGCATTATCGACATCATTCAGGAGCATCACGGCACTTCGTTAGTTCGGTATTTTTACCAACGCGCACTTCAGCAGCATGAAGACGCACTAGCAGGTGGCAAAATTATGAGACTGCGCGAGGACGATGTTCCGGAGGTGCACGAAGAAAGCTTTCGTTACAGCGGACCGAAGCCGCAAACCAAAGAAAGCGCTATCATCAGTCTTGCCGATGCAATCGAAAGCGCTTCGCGTAGTATAGAAAAACCGACGCCGCAAAAAATCGAAACGCTGGTAAGCGAAATCATCGAAGAGCGCATCAGCGACCGGCAATTAGACGAGTGCGATCTTACGCTCGGCGAATTGAAAATAATCGCCGACCGATTCCGATTCACGCTCGTATCGATGTTGCACAGCCGCATCGCTTATCCGAAGTCGGGCCAAAAGCATCTACCGCCGCGCGATGAGGCTTTGCGGCCGGACGTAATGGTGGCGACGCGCAAGCCGGAAACAGCGCCGCCTGTTTCAGCGGCCTAATGTGAATTGACCAACGAAGCGTCTGCCAGCGCTAAAGTTCCCGCGGGCGCGCACGCGGCTCGCGGTCTTTTGAACCCGCAGTGCTTGGAACGGTGACGAACGGACCGCCTTCGAGCGGCGTGACTTTGGTGAAAGCCACGTCGGGCATATCGCTCGGCAATCCTGCGAGCGGAAAATCCTTTCGCAACGGGAAAAATGGATATCCATCCCACATCAAAATACGACGGAGATCCGGATGGCCGTTGAACTTGATGCCCATCATGTCGTAAATCTCGCGCTCGTGCCAGTCAGCCGTGGGCCAAATGTCTGAAACGGTATCGACCGCTCCGATTTCCTCAGATAGTTTCAATTTCAATCGAACATGAAGAGCATGCGGCATCGAGTACAAGTGATACACGATTTCGAATCGCGGCTCTTCGCCGAAATTGTCGATGCTGGTGATGTCGAGCAGGTAGTCGAACGAAAGATCGTCTCGACAAAATTTCGCGATCTCGCGTAAATGTTGCGGCGAAATTGTATAGGTCCTCTCGCCGCGAAATTCAGTTTTCTGCTGAAGTTTATCACCCAACGCGCTGTCTAGGGAATTGAGCACTTCGTCGGCTGTCATGCGCTATGCTGTTGTAGGGCAGGCGCTCCGCCTGCCGGCTCCATGGCACGAGGCAAGCGATGCGCTTGCCCTACAATTCCCATTAGCAGCGGATTCAATCATGCCAGCATTTCTTCTAATTTTTCCGCCAACTGCGGCTGCTGGTCTCTAAACGCACGCTGGCCTGAAATTTTTTCCTGCAATTTCATCAGGCCGGAGAGCAACGCCTCCGGACGCGGCGGGCAGCCAGAGATGTAAACGTCCACCGGCAAGAGTTGGTCGATCCCCTGAAGCACGGCATACGAGCGATACATTCCGCCGGTAGACGCGCAGGCGCCCATGGCGATTACCCATTTTGGTTCGGGCATTTGCTCATAGATTCGTTTCACCGCGAGCGCCATCTTGTACGTGACGGTGCCTGCAACGATCATTACGTCGCATTGACGGGGTGAGAAGCGCATCACTTCCGCACCGAATCGCGAAATATCGAAGCGCGAAGCAGCGGTGGCCATCAACTCGATAGCGCAACAGGCCAGCCCCATCGGCATTGGCCATAACGAATTCTTCCGCACCCAGTTGAGCGCGGCATCAAATTGTGTGAAAATCACGTTGCCTTCGATCTTCGAATCATAGGCCGTCGCGCGTGTTTCCGGCATGTTCGAACACTAAGGTTGCGTCCGGGAGGCGCAACCGGAAACCCTCCCCGCAGATTGATATGAATGAAACCGAGAATACTGAAAGGGCGGAACCAACACAGCCAACCTCCGTAAATGTCTTGATAGGGCAATTACAGAAAAACACACAACACGACCATATTTAGACGCTCGCATCTTGCGCATTATGAACATAAATAATCCACAATCTCACGGACATCTCATCGCACCGCATGGCGGCGAACTGGTGGACCTTAAGCTGGCTCCGGAGAATGCCGCCGAATTAAAAGCGCGTTCCAAAGACTTTCCTTCCTGGGACCTGAGCAGCCGCCAGATTCGCGATCTCGAGCTTCTGCTGAGCGGCGGCTTCTCACCGCTGCGTGGTTTTATGAAGCGCGACGATTACGAAGGCGTTTGCCACGAGATGAGGCTGAGCAACGGGTTGATCTGGCCAATTCCAATTACGCTCGATGTACCGGAGGCATTTGCGAAATCACTAAAACCAGGGAGCAGCAGAATTGCGCTTCGAGATTCCGAGGGTGTGATGCTCGCGGTTTTATATGTGGAGGATGTTTGGGAACCGGACCGGAAAGCAGAAGCGGAAGCTGTGTTCGGAACCACCAGTAAAGTACATGCCGGTGTCGATTATCTTTTGAACAGAGGGCATGGCTGGTACGTGGGTGGACGCATCGAAGGTTTGCAACTGCCTACCCATTACGATTTTCGGGCTCTTCGACTTACACCGTCAGACTTGCGTAAGGAATTCATCCGGTTGGGCTGGCGCCGAATCGTGGGATTCCAGACGCGTAATCCCATGCACCGCGCGCACGTGGAATTGACTTTTCGCGCGGCGAAGCAGGTTGAAGCCAGTCTTCTAATCCATCCGTCTGTCGGCATGACGCGGCCCGGTGATGTGGACTACTTCACGCGTGTCCGTTGTTATCAGTTGCTGGTCTCTAAATATCCACTGGGCACAACGAAGCTAGCTTTATTACCACTAGCCATGCGGATGGGTGGACCGCGGGAGGCTATCTGGCACGCGCTCATTCGAAAAAATCACGGCTGCTCGCATTTTATCGTCGGTCGCGATCACGCGGGGCCGGGGAACGATGCCGATGGCAAACCATTCTACGGGCCGTACGAAGCGCAGGAGTTGTTCCGCAAACATCAGCCGGAGATTGGGGTCGAAATGGTGCCGTTCCAAATGATGGTTTACGTGGAAGACAGAGATAAGTATTTCCCTGATAACGAAGTGCCAGCCGGATCGCGCGTGCTCAATCTCTCGGGTACACAGTTGCGGCGACGCCTAAGCGACGGTCGCGATATTCCGGCCTGGTTCACTTTCCCCGAAATCTCGCGGGAACTGCGGCGTACCTTTGCGCCGAGGCATAAGCAGGGGTTGACCGTATTTTTTACGGGACTTTCCGGAGCAGGTAAATCGACGATTGCCAATGTGCTCCTGATCAAGTTCCTCGAGATGGGCGGACGGCCGGTGACACTGCTCGACGGCGATCTAGTGCGGAAGCATCTCTCTTCAGAGCTCGGTTTTTCCAAGGAACATCGGGACATCAACATTCGCCGCATCGGCTATGTCGCCTCTGAAATTACCAAGAACGGAGGTATTGCCATTTGCGCGCCGATCGCGCCCTACGATTCCACTCGCAAGGACGTTCGCGCGATGATTGATCCGTTTGGCGGCTTTATCCTGGTGCACCTTTCCACGCCAGTGGAAGTCTGCGAGCAACGGGACCGGAAAGGTTTGTACGCCAAAGCACGCGCCGGCATCCTGAAAGAATTCACCGGGATATCCGATCCCTACGAAGAGCCAACAGACGCCGAAGTCAGAATAGACACAGGAGAGTTGTCGCCAGAGGAGGCAGCTCAAGAGATCATTCTGCATTTGGAACGCGAAGGCTTCGTCGGAATCAACGGCGGCGGCGCTGAGTCAGCATCCGCGTGATTGCAGATGCTTGATTTTTCGTCGCTTTAGAGTGCGTGCCATTTTGCCTAACGAGCGATTTGTGGGTCTTACGATTCGCGTTGCCGAGATAAATGATGCGGCAGCGCTTGCCCAGCTGATGTGTGAGCTTGGGTATGAGACTACGAAATCAGAGATGCAAATGCGCTTGGAGCGGATCGCGTCCGATGAACGTTATCGCACATTTGTGGCGGTGGCTGATGACGCAGTGTGCGGAATGATCGGGACGCTCACGTTGCCAAGCTATGAGCATAACGATCTCGGCGGCCGAATTCTTGCCCTGGTCACTCTGAGGACGATGCGTCGTCACGGCATTGGCCGTGCCCTGATTGCAACTGCGGAGAAAGACTTCGCCCAAAGAGGAATCAGGCGCGTTGCTTTGAACACACGGCTCACACGCGGCGAGGCCCACAAATTTTACGAATCGCTCGGATACGAACGAAACGGTTGGCGATTTGTGAAATGGGTTGCGGCCGGCGATTGATCAGCCTCGACGTGGAGCCGAGGAATCTGCGAAGCAGAAAACGCAAATTCCGGGAGCATCCACACCCAAGACAAACGAGGACATGGAGCTCGGCAGCGCGTCAAACCTTGAGCATTTGCTACCACGGACTCCGGCGTCTTTCTTCAATCTGAAGAATGGCGTGGACGTTTCAAAGATTTCAATTCGAGGATGCGGAAATCTTTCATCCCGGCGACGGCCGCTCATTTTATGGCCGCGTTTCCTGAAGTTAGTCGCGGAGATCGCTCATTGGCACGCTCGCTGTTTCCCGAACCAGAAAATCGGAAGCGACAACAATTGCATCGCGACCGAAAAGCCGATGAGAAGCGGAATCGATTTCTCGTAAAGGATACCCATCAACGCGCTGCCCCCGAACCAAGCAATGCCGAATGCCGTATCGAATGCGCCGAAGGCGGTGCTGCGCTTGTTCGGCGCGACCACTCCGGCGATGAGCGCATTGAGCAATGACGCCTGCGTTCCCATCGCGAGCCCCCAAAGGACCATGCCGAACAGAGCGATCCAGGATTTCCCCAGAAAGACGAAGGGCGCAAAAAATGAAGAGCAGAAGAAAATCGCGAGGAGAACGACCAAGCCGAATTTGTCGAATAGCTTCCCGAAAATGAGTCCGCCGATGGCACCAGCGGCCATGGCGGCTGCGTAGTAAACCGGAATCAACTCGGTCGCTATTGAGCCGGTCTTTTGAAAGTGGAAACCGATCAATGCGAAATCGGCCAGTCCCGCGCCGATGAATGCATTGGCTACCAGATACAACCAGAACGCGGCTGGGAATCGCTCTGCTCGAATCTCTTCAGCGGGTTCTAATTCCCGCACCGTTGGAAAGAGAAAGCGGCCTAACAAAACCATCCAGATGGCGAGTAGGGCAGGTAGGAGCAGCAAGGCAAAACCCGTTTGATAATGTGCTTTCCTAAAGAGGGTAGCGGACAAAATGAGCGGGCCAATTGCGGCGCCGGTTTGATCGAGCGCCTCGTTCAAGCCGAAAACCCAGCCCTGACCGATGTGTTTTCCAGCGAAGGACAGCATCGCTTCAGTCGCTGGTTTTCGAATCGCGCGGCCGGTTCGTTCCGTAATGATTAGACCTGCTGCCATTGGCCAATTGCCCGCGACCGCCAATGCCGGGACGGCTAACATGTTAATTGTGTAACCGGTAATCGTAACTAACCAGTACTTTCCAGTTTTGTCGGCGATTAAACCCGAAATAGAACGCAAGGCGTAACCAAGTAGTTCGCCGAGACCCGCCGTGAATCCGATAACTGCGGCGCTCGCCCCAAGTGTTCCGAGAAATTGACCGGTCGAGCTGCGCGCCCCTTCGTAGGTCATGTCGGCAAACAGATTCGCGATGCCAATAATCAGCACGAACCGGAACGCGGTCGACTCGGACAATTTTCTTGTCACGAACTTTCTCCAGCGAGACGCGCTATGACTTCGGAGTTTTTGTCACTGGTAGACCGCGCATCGTTTTGCTTTCTATGCGTAATCGAACAGCGCCATAAAACCGAAGTCCATGTGAAGTTGTTGATGGCAATGAAAGAGAGTTAGGCCAGGATTATCGGCAACAAAATCAACTTCCGCCTGTTGATAGCCACCAAGCATGACCACATCTTTGATCACGCCGGCGGTTTTCGTTCCTGCGAGATTGGTTAGCTCAAAATTATGGCGATGAAGATGAATGGGATGAATATCGTCGCTCGCGTTGCGCATCCGTAATCGATAGCGTTTGCCCTGCTTCAGATGGAATGAAGCAGCGGCCATTTCGTTGCTCATGGGATAAGCAATGCCGTTGATGGTCCACCGGTTGAAGCCTTTTTCCGCAGCATTGTCTTTGGCGAATGTCATGTCGAAGATTTCGTCCGGGTCGGGTGCGGTTGCGCCTCCCTTGGCAAAACGGGTGTAATCCCAACGAAACGCCTTCGGTTTTACCCACTGCGGCTTGCCGACTCGGTCTGCGTATTCGACAACGATGCCCATTCCATGATGACGGTCGTCATCGGCGAGGTCGCCGAGGATCCACACGCCCGGACGCTTCATTTCGACAATCGCCGAAATACGCTCCGCGGTACCCATCCATAGAACCGGAACCGGCGAAGGATTCGGCACCGGATTACCATCGAGTGCGACAACTTCGAACGAGTGACCGGGCAAGGCGAGGCTCCGAATTTCTGTCGCGCTGCCGTTCAAGAGATGAAAGAGGACGCGCTCACCTTGCCTAACTCGAATGGGTTCGCCATGCCCCAGCATACGGCCATTAATGGTAAAAAATTTGTAACCCACCTCGAACCCATGCGGCATGCCTTTGGCAAGAGAGGCTTTCATGGCGGCCACGCCGGTCTCTTTGAGAGTTTTGTCGATTGCGGAAGGTGACAGAAAATCCTGAGGCATATCGCCACCGCGACTCAGAGTGGGCTCAAATTCTTTGAGAGTAAGAAAGACTTCGCGATCGTAGCGACCCGGATCCTGTTTCGGCTCAATGTAAACCGGCCCAACTTGTCCGCTGTATTGCCCCGCCGAAAGATCAGCTCCGGCGCGATTGTGAGTGTGATAAAAACGCAGACCGGCAGGATTGGGAGTGAACGTGATCCGGCGCTGACCGTGTGCCGGAATGTAAGGCGTCCCTTCCTCGGCAGCGCCGTCAACGTCGGTGGAGACTTTTTGGCCGTGCCAGTGCAGTTGTTCGGGCGTGTCAGTGTCGTTGACGATATCCACTGTCACTCGCTGGCCGTCTTTGAATCGGATGAGCGGTCCGGGAAATTGACCATTATACGTGATGGTTGAGAGGATTTGATTGGGCGCAATCTCAATACGGGCTGCTTTGATGTGCAGCGTGTAGTCGGGAGCCGATTCGCCTTCAGCGGCAAAAACATTTTTTGGACGAAGCAGGAGTGCGCCCGCCGCCAGTCCGGTCGTCCGGAGGAACTCGCGTCTCGACTCGACAAATCTCTCCATTGAAAGTTCAGGTTACGAAATCCAAATCGTTTTGGTGTTTGTGAATTCGCGGATGCCAGCAGCCCCTAATTCGCGACCAAAGCCTGATCGTTTCACACCGCCGAACGGCAATCGCGGGTCGGATGCGACCATTGCGTTGATGAAAACCATCCCGGCATCCAACTCCGATGCGAAAAGTTTTTGTTCCTCGCGATCCTTCGTCCACGCGCTTGAACCGAGGCCGAATGTGGTGTCATTCGCGAGGTCGATGGCAGCATGGGCATCGCCCACGCGAAAAACAGCGGCAACAGGACCGAAGACCTCCTCACGGTACGCCGCCGATTCCTTCGGCACATCAACGAGAACCGTGGGCTCGTAGAAAAATCCCGAACCGTCAATTCGATTGCCACCGGTTAACAACTTTGCGCCTGTGCCGATTGTCCGCTGCACTTGATCGTCCACGCCTTTCAAAATTTGCTCGGTCGCAAGTGGCCCGAGCTCAGTGTCAGGGTCCATGGGATCGCCGACTTTGAGTGCACGCATGCGGTCAACGAATTGTTCGACGAATTGATCGTGAATTTCGGTGGCGATAATGAATCGTTTTGCCGCGATACAAGACTGACCGGTGTTGATTGTGCGCGCCTTGACCGCGGTGCTCAATGCCGATTCGAAGTCTGCGCTCGGCATCACGATAAATGCATCGCTGCCGCCAAGTTCGAGCACACTTTTCTTGATTTCACGCGCCGCTGCGCTGGCGACGGCCGCTCCAGCTCTTTCGCTACCTGTCACCGTAACCGCTTTGACGCGCGGATCAGTGATCAATTTTTCTACCTGCTCCGGCTCGATAAGTAGCGTTTGGAAAACGCCTTCTTGAAATCCGGCGCGGTTAAAGATTTCTTCAATCGCCAGTGCGCATTGCGGCACGTTCGATGCGTGCTTAAGCAAGGCGATGTTACCGGCAATCAAAGCCGGCGCAGCAAATCGAAACACCTGCCAAAAAGGGAAATTCCACGGCATCACCGCGAGCACAGCTCCGAGAGGCTGATACTCAACGTAACTCTCAGCGGCATCGGTCTGCGCCGGTTCTTCCTCGAGAAATCGTGCACCGTTCTCCGCGTAGTACCGACAACCGCGCGCGCACTTCTCGACCTCAGCGAGAGAGTCGCGAAACAATTTCCCCATCTCGAGCGTGATGAGCTCCGCAAACTTTTGCTTTTCCTGGAACAGCAACTCCGATAAGGCGTGCAACAATTCCGCGCGCTGGTCCAGGGTTGTATGACGATATTTCCTGAAGGCCGCGTCGGCGCAGCTCAATCGTTTCTCAATTTCCGCGTCATTGAATGGAGAGAACTCCTTTAATTTCTCGCCGGTACTAGGATTGATAGAAGCGATTGCCATGTTTTCTAACTAAGCGCGGCTGAGAAAATGAGCAAAAGTGGAACGCGTTGTCCTCAACGCGTTGCCAAATGAATTGCGGCTTTGCCGCCGTTAATCCGCGCGTTCGGTGATAATCGGACGTCGTCTTCGGAGAAGCCGATCCACCTACAAACGAAGTCCTCTTGGAATGAGAACGCGATCGAGTAAGTCGAAACACGATTGCACGACCAGCGCGAGCACAGCAGCGGGAATCGCACCCTCGAGAATGGTCACGTGATCGTTCAAGTTAAGGCCGCTGATAATCGGTTCCCCGAGACCGCCAGCACCGATCAAGGCGGCGAGCGTGGCGGTTCCAATATTAATTACAGCGCTGGTTTTGATTCCGGAAAGAATCGATCGCGACGCGATCGGCAGATAAATTTTCCAGAGACGCGCGGCCGGGCTGAGTCCTAACGCAATGGCAGATTCGCGCAATGATCGTGGAATGTCCTGCAAACCGGTCGCGGTGTTGCGCACAATTGGGAGCAAACCGTACAGAAAAAGCGCAGCGATTGCAGTGCGAACGCTGATTCCAAAAAAGGGAAGGGGGACGAGTAACGCGAGTAACGCAAGCGACGGGATTGTTTGCACGACACCGGCGAAACCAAGAATCACGTGGCCAACAGCACCGCCGCGACTGGCGACAATACCAAGCGGAATCCCGACGATGATTGAGAGCAGCAGCGAAAATCCTGCCAATTGCAGATGGCGAAGCGTCCAGCGTGCCAGCTTTTGGGTGAAGGATTCGCCAGAACCTCGGTAGGGACGCCGCGCTGCGGTGTCCGGATAACGCAGCGCGCCATCGCTAGCTTGAAAGTATAAATCTGCCGCTCTTGCATAATCCTTTGTACGCTCAGCTTCGGCGTTGAGACGAATCATTCGCGTCTCATCAACTGTGTTTTCTAAGCGCCGCAGCGCTGCGATTGCATCCGCCCGCGTGGACGACCGGAACAAGAAGACTGCCTCATATTTCGGAAAGAAGTGGAGATCGTCTTCGAGGACGATCAAATCATTCTGTTCAATTTTCGCATCCGTCGAGTAAGCGTCCTTTACATCGACAGATCCATTCGCTAGCGCGCTGTAGCCAAGCGCATGATCGATGCCGGCGATATTTTGTTGCGGCAGCCCATAGCGTTGGCGTAATGGTCGCCAGCCATCCTGCCGCTCTAGAAATTCATGCGTTAGGCCGAACTTAAGCTCCGGATGCTTTTGCAGGTCGCTGATTGTTTGAATCCCAAGTCGTAGCGCTTCACTGCGACGCATTACTAGCGCGTATGTATTGTTGAAGCCTAGCGGAGCCGTCATACCCACGCCAAATTTTTGTAGCGAATCCCGAATTTCATCGAGCGACACGTTGGGATCCGTCTTTAGAATTTCGGTCGCGATCGTTCCCGTATATTCGGGGTAAATGTCGATCTGTCCGCCCCTGAGCGCTTCCCAAAGGATAATCGTTCCGCCCATGCCCTGGCGATGTTCCGCTGGGATTCCCACGTCGGTCAGGATGCGTTTCGCAATTTCGCCGAGCACATACGATTCCGTGAATTTTTTGGAACCGATTATAACATCCGCAGCAGAAGAAGAATTAATCAGGAAAGCAGCAACGCAGGAAAAGATCAGGAGAAAACGCGGAATCGAGAAAACCAGGAAATGGCGGAAATGTTTCGACTTCCTCGACTCCTGATTTCCAAATTCAAAGTTTGGCTGTCCTTCTGTTTTTCTGACTCGATTCATACACTCGCGATACCGCGTTGTGCGTTGATGAATTCGGACACGAAAGGATCCGCTGGTCTTTCGCGTAGATCGATGATTGTGCCGTTCTGAACGATGCGGCCTTCGTTCATGAGAACAATGCGATCGGCGAAATAAATCGCTTCGGCCAAATCGTGAGTGACGAAGACCACCGTCTGGGACAGGCGCGTAAAAATTTCCTTGAGATCTTTTTGCAGCGAGACGCGTACCAGCGGGTCGAGCGCGCCCAGTGGCTCATCGAGCAATAATAATTCGGGCGAAAGCATCAGTGCACGCATCAAACTGACGCGCTGACGTTGGCCGCCCGAAAGTTCCAGCGGATAACGAGGTAGCAGATTTTCTGCAAATCTTGTCAGCTCGGACAATTCCAGTAGGCGCCTGTGCATTTCTTCTTCAGTTTTTCCAATGTGACGCGCCATCAAAAGAACGTTGGCGCGGGCGGTCAGATGAGGAAACAAGCCGCCCTCCTGGATCATGTAACCAATCCGGCGCCGCAAAGCGTTAGTGTTATCGGGAGTAACCGGTTTCCCGTCTAAGTAGATCGAACCCGAATCCGGTTCGATTAGACGAATGATTAGTCGCAGCAAAGTGGATTTGCCGCAACCGCTCGGTCCAATAAGCACCGTGGTTTTGCCCGACTCCACTGAGAGATTCGTCGGGTATAGCGCAATGGAGTCGCCGTAGCGTTTGCTGACTTGCTCAAGCTTTACCAACGCGCTCACTTAAAGTCGTGCATCCCTCCGGCTGCATCGTATGCGGTCGGCACACGCGAGGCACGCTTTACTCCGAAGCGGTCACAAAGTAGAAAATCCCAAACAAGCCTGCCGCATCTGTCCACATTCGAACAAAATCGAATCCGACTTTGGCAGCAAACGCGGCAAACTCGTCCGGCGAATATTTATACGAATACTCAGTGATGATGTGTTCGCCGCGACGGAAATGGAATTTGTGTTCGTTGAAGTGCACAAATTGATCGGCTTCGCTGATGAGATGCATTTCAATCCTGCCCAACCCGGAGTTGTAGATTGCCCGGTGCCGCCATTGATCCAGATCGAAGTCTGCGCCCAATTCGCGGTTGATCCGCTGCAGCAAATTCAAATTGAATTGCGCAGTCACGCCGGCGCTATCGTTGTAAGCGGCTTCCAAAACCTGCCGGTCCTTCTTTAAGTCGACGCCGATGAGCAGTCCGCCGCCTCCGCGGCAAACGTTTGCTATACGACGCAAAAACTGGACGGCTTCATCCGGTTCGAAGTTGCCGATGGTCGATCCTGGAAAATACACAATGTTACGAGCCGGCTTACGACTGGGCGAAGGCAACACCACGGATTGCAGGTAGTCTGCGCATACCGGCAGAACTTCCAAATTTGGGAAAATTTTTCGGAACAAAGCAGTCGACTCGCGCAGTTGTTTTTCCGAGATATCGACCGGGATATAAACGGCGGGATTTTCAAGAGCCTCGATGAGAATTCGCGTTTTGGTGCCGGCGCCGGTGCCTAGCCCGATTAGTTCGATATTGGGACCGAGTTGTGACGCGATATCGGCGCGACTTCGATCCAGGATGTCGAGTTCGGTTCGGGTCACGTAATACTCAGGGAGCTCACAGATGCTTTGAAACAACGCCGCACCGTGCTCATCATAGAAATATTTGCACGGGATCGTGCGCGGATTTGACGAGAGCCCAGCAATAACATCCGACAGAAACTCTGCTGATTCTGGTGCGGAAACTTGTGGCGGAGCTGTAATTGAATCTCCGGTCATAGTGAAAAATCGAAAGCGGCGTGCCCGGCGGTCGCGCCCTACCAGGTCATTCTGGGTCGCGTGCGAGTCTGATTCCAGTGAACTGCCAGCGTTTTTCCGGTTGAAAGAAATTGCGATAGGTACGGCGTATGTGAGTACGGGAAGTAGCACATGAACCGCCGCGCAGGACATACTGGTTGCACATGAACTTGCCGTTGTATTCCCCGAGCGCTCCGGCAGCGGCGCGATAGCCAGGGTAGGGCGAGTAGGCGCTACGCGTCCATTCCCAAACGTCGCCAAACAATTGCTGAAGGCGTCCATCCGGTCCTGGATCCGCTGAGACAGCGGACGCTACAGCAGCAGCGGGATGAAACAATTGTGTCTCGACGAAATTGCCTTCGATTGGATAAGTTAAGGCAGCGCGCTCCCATTCGAATTCAGTCGGAAGACGTGCGCCCGCCCAGTTGGCATACGCATCGGCTTCGAAATAGCTGATATGCGTCACAGGCTCGGATTGATCGACGGGACGAAGACCGGACAGTGTGAAATTCCACCAACTGCCGTCGCGCTTTATCCAGTAAAGCGGCGCGTTCCAGCGTTGTTCGTTCAGAGTCATCCATCCGAGTGATAACCAGAATTCCGGCCGGCTGTAGCCGTTGTCCTCCATGAAGGCGATGTATTCGCCATTTGTGACCGGTCGTGTTGCCAGTGAAAACGCGGAAACCAAAGCCTGATGCCTTGGCCCTTCGTTGTCGTAGGCGAATCCGTCACCATCATGGCCTATGGCAGTGACAGTTTCTTCGAAATCCATGAATTGGTGGGGACGCCTCGACCAGCTGTCCGCCTCCGGCGCGCCCGGCGGTCGCGCTCTAGCGGTTCGAAAAACAGGATAGAGCGGGTTTTGCGAGAAGACGTGTTTGATGTCGGTGATCAGCAATTCCTGATGTTGCTGTTCGTGATGAAACCCGAGGATCAGAATTGGCTCAATTTCATCGAGCAGGTTTTCGTCTACTTCTGAGAGTAGATGTTCAATATGTGAATCAATCGATGCGCGATAGCGTTGCGCTTCGTTCACGGTCGGCCGCGAGATTAACCCGCGCAGATCGCGCCGGTGCATGTCGCCTGCGGCGTTATAATAGGAATTGAAGAGGTAAGCGTACTCTGGAATTTCGGGTCGGTATCCCGCGACAAATTTCTTTAGAATAAAAGTTTCGAAAAACCAGGTGGTATGCGCCAGATGCCATTTTGTCGGACTGACATCCGGCATGGATTGCACGACGCAATCTTCAGGTTCGAGATTCGCACAGAGTCCGTTCGTGAAGTTTCTGATTTGATGAAAGTGGTCGCGCAAACGCTCAATCCGCGATTGGCTCGCTGGGAAAACAGATCGTTTTGGCGCCGCCGTTGTGGAGGCGGTTTCGACGAAAGGCAGGCTCAAGGATTTTCTCCCTCCTGGTCACGTTCTTCCCGGCGCGCTTCAAGCATTTGGTCATGCGTGGCCTCCTCGATCCCTTCAATCACAAGATGCTCACCCACACTTTCCTCTTCCTCGATGCCGGGACGCGGAATGCGATGACCTTTGGAGCTGGCCACGACGCTCCATTCTTCTGTCATCTCGGCGTTATCAGGAGTTTCCTCTGGAGGCACATTATTTTCCTCGCCCATGAGCTCGTGCCGCGCTTGTGCCCAATCAGCCTCGGTAAACTCTTCAGGGTTGCGCTCGTCGATCAAGGCGATCTCTCTGGCCCGTTTTTCCACTTCCTGAGGTGACGGGGCACCGATTCCGTTGCCGTGCTCGGAGATTTTCCCTGGAGGGAGTTGCGAGTAATCATTCATAACAAAGCTCCGGAAAGCGCAATCGTAATTTCGCGGTACACTTTGGACTACAGATCAAGGCCTTGCAATACAACTGCGGAAAAAGAGTCTGCCGATGCATGCATAGAAAAAACGTCGTTGAACTTCATGACGGCGCCGTCGTTGCCTTTGAAGAATACGGCGATCCAACTGGGACGCCGGTCATATTCTGTCACGGTTGGCCGAGTTCACGCACGATGGCGCAACTGGCGAATGGGCCGGCGCGGGATCTCGGTGTTCGCGTTGTTTCCCCGGACCGGCCGGGCATCAGCGGCTCGACCATGCACGTCGGTCGAAAGTTGAGTGACTGGCCGCGCGTTGCCGAACAACTCGCTAACGATCTTGGGATCGGCGAATTCCGAATGCTCGCGATTTCAGGTGGAGCGCCTTACGCTTATGCGACCGCGGTCGCGATGCCCGAGCGAGTGCGCGCGATCGCCATCGTAGGAGGAGTGATTCCGTTTGCCGAATTGAAGGACTTCAAAGGACTACTGCCGCTATATCGCTGGATGCTGGCCTTTTATCGCAATCAACCGCAAGTGTTGCGGCAGTTGTTTCGCCTGGCGCAACCGTTTTTGGCGTTGCGTGCTCCGATTCGCCTTCGTCCGCTGCTTTTAAAAATGCTGTTGTTTCGTCGCTGTGACGCAGCCAGCTTGCGCGACGACGCAGCTTTCGAGGCGATTTTTGAGAGCCAGCGACGCGCCTGGCGCGACTCGGCAGAAGGGGTGATGATCGACGCACAAATTTATGCGCAACCCTGGGGATTCACGATCGAAGATGTTCAAGCACCAGTGCGACTTTGGCATGGAATAGAAGATCGTGCTTTCGCCGTTCGGCTGGCGGAAGAGATTGCGAATCGGTTTCCGCATTGCAAAGCACGATTCGTTCCTAACGAAGGACATTACTCGCTGCCGATTCGCCACATGCGCCACATTCTTGAGGACTTAATTTCCGTTTAGCCGAAATTTGTATTCACGTGAAAGCAACCTCAGGACGAGCAGTCGATCAGACACAAGGGAGGGCAAGCGTAGGAAGTCAAAGCCTCGGTCCACGCTTTGATAAGCGAGTCAAAAAGCTAGTTCAGGATTGGGGTGCAGAAAAATCTGCGGGTTTTATCGAGGAGATGATTACGACAGCGCTACAGATTGCGCGCGATGAAATGACCACTGCCGACCTCAAGCTGATCAGCCGTTCTGCCAAGGAGATGCGTTCAGCAGCGAAGATTTTCGCGCCATTCAAACATTTACGGAAAGTGGTCGTCTTCGGATCAGCCCGAAGTGCTCGTGATTCACCCGATTACAAGCTGGCTACAGATTTTGCCTGCGAAATGGTCAGGCAGGGCTTCATGCTGATCGCCGGCGGCAACGAGGGAATCATGGGTGCTGTGCAACGGGGGGCTGGGCGGGCGCACAGTTTTGCGCTCGGTGTGCGATTGCCCTCGGAGCAGCGAGTGGAGGAACCCACCGAGGGCGATCCGAAGCTGGTTACACTGAATTACTTCTTCACTCGCAAATTGAGTTTCGTAAAGGAGGCGCACGCGTTTGCGCTGCTCCCCGGTGGTTTTGGAACAATGGATGAAGCGTTCGAGGTACTCACATTAATGCAAACCGGCAAAACACGGATTGTACCGGTTGTGCTATTGGACCGGGCGCGTGGAAAATATTGGGAAACATGGATGCAATTTCTTGCCAAGCGCCTGCTCAAGTTTGGCTTTATTTCTGAGGAAGACTTCGCGTTTTTCAAAATCAAACACAGCGCGGAGGACGCCGCAGCGGAGATAATACAATTCTATAAAGTCTTCCATTCGGCCCGCTGGGTGGGCGAGCGCTACGTCATCCGTCTGAATCGTCCATTATCGCACGAGGCGATTGCCGATCTAAACAAGCAATTTAAAGACACCGTGCGTACCGGCCAAATTGTCCAACGTGTTGCGCTAGGAAACGAGGAGGATGAACTCGAGCATCCCGATTTTCCCCGGCTGATTTTTATGCCGGTTCGCAGCAGATTTGGCCGCTTCCGGCAGCTGATTGATGCGATCAATTGCTCGAAGCTAGTTGAGCCTTTCTGATGGAGGTCGGAGCTCCTGCGACGCCGAGCTGGCGGCAGGAGGTTCCTGCACTCCGCGCTTGTTACGAACGATCTTAAAATCGGCGCGCAGTTTCGCCTCCATCATTGTGTCGAACGAAAAATGTTCGGTCGCGTAGCGGAGGCCGTTGGCTGCGCAATGCGCCGCCAGTTCCGGATTGGAAATGAACTCCAGGATCGCCGAGGTCAACGCTTGCGTATTCCCCGGTTCAATGAGCAGACCGTTTTCGCGATCACGAATAATTTCTGGGATATCTCCCACTTTCGTTGCGATCACCGGTCGGCCGCTGGCAAAAGCCTCACGCAAAACAATTGGAGAGGCTTCCGTGCGCAACGACGCAATCACGATCATATCGCATGCTGCATAGACGTGCGGCGTGTCCCAGCGATAACCAGCCATGATGATTTTGTCGGCAAGTCCGGCGCGATCGATTGCGTTCCTCACATTAATTCCGCGCTTCAAAATGCCGGTGCCCTGGCCGACAATGACGAAACGCGCATCGGGATGTTTCTCGAAGACCAAGGGGGCTGATTTAACTAGCTCAAGTTGACCTTTGTCCGGACGAATCATTCCCACGTTGCCGATTAGCGGAACATCATCGGCAATCCCGATTTCGCGGCGAAATTTTGTCGGATCGCGCGGAGGCTTGAATCTTTCCAAATCGACAGCTGAACCGATGACTTCAATTTTGGCCGGATCAATTCCGTGTTCTTCGACCAATTCGCGCTTAATGACTGAAGCGTCGGCAACGATTTGCGAACAGCCATGCTTGAAAACAAATGCGCGACTTCGGCTGCCGATTTGATCAGTGATGCAGCGCGCACGGCTCAATGGGACCCCGCCAAAAAAAAGCGGCAGGCAAATCCAGTGATCCTTTGAGCTGTACGTTTTGAGCAGATCGATCTTGTTCTGGCGACAAAACTTCCAAAGACGCAACGAGCAGAGTGGATCAACCCGGTTCACGAGCGGCATCGTAACGACCTGGGTGCCGAGTTCAGACGCCTTCGCATGAACCTGGCTATCTGGATTGCAGATCAACCATGCCTGATGCCCGTGCGCATTGAGCCAATTAATTTCCAGACAGGTCCGATATTCCTGTCCACCCCAGCTGCGGCTGCTCTCTACATAGAGGATGTTCACGTCGAAATCTCACGGCGCTGCGCCGTTAGACATCTATGCAGCCGCGGCGCGTTTTTCGAGAATGTAATCGTGAATCGTGTTTACGGTCCGAAGCGCTTTTCCGGCTACTTCGGAGTTTGGAATGCCGACGCCGAATGTCTTTTCCATGCTCACCACCAACTCCAGTGCGTCGATGGAATCAAGACCCAGTCCATCCGGACCGAATAGTGGCAGGTCATCACCGATTTGTTCCGGAGTAACCTGCAGCATCAAATTCTTGACCAGCATCTCCTTGATTTGGGCGCGCAAATCCAGCTCAGACATAAACGAGCGGGGATTTTGCCGTAAATTGCGTGTTCGGTCAAACGTGCAGAACGTTTGAATTTCTCATTTCCAAAAAAGCGATGCGGGGGACGGATCCGCTCCTAAAGCACTTCGTAAGAAATCGATTCGACGCTGCCCTGCTTTGGCTTTGGGAAACTATGCGTGGACGTCGCTTCTAAAAGCTAGATCTGATCGGCCTTGTCACCTGGAGTGACCGCTGCATTCGGTTGCGGCGCGCTAACGCTAGTAGCACTCTGGTTGTCGGTTCGCGCGACGGTCGACTCAGCTGGTTTCACCTCAGGCTTGGCGATTTGCGCATCGGACTTTCCTGCCTTGTGCAGTTCGTCGTTAAACTCGTCTTTCGCTTTTTGAAACTCCTTCACCGCCTGACCCATTCCGCGGGCAAGCTCAGGCAACTTCTTTGCTCCGAAAAGAACGAGGATGATCAGCAGGATGACGATCAGGTCCGGGCCGGCCAAGTTCATGAAGCTGGCGAGGAGGCTCATTTCAACTCCAAACATCAGACCATTCCTTCGAGTTGCAAGGAATTTCAGCGAAGGAGACGGGCTCCCGGCGGGGGCTGTCTAAGGTTGACAGGCGCAGGACTATGGGAAAGCATTCCCCCGTATGCGCCCAATTTGGAAAGGCAGCATCAGTTTCGGGCTAGTTTATATCCCAGTGGCTGTTTATCCGGCCACCAGAGAGGAGAAGCTTAGCTTCCGGCAGCTTCGTTCCAGCGATCTCAGTCCGATTAAATACAAAAAGGTGGCGGAAGCGGACTCGAAAGAGGTTGCCGCCGACCAGATCGTAAAGGGCTTTGAATACGAGCGCGGTCGGTATGTTGTGATGAAAGATGAGGACTTCGAGAAGGTCCGAATCGAATCGACACATTCGATCGACATCACAGATTTCGTGGATTTAAACCAGGTCGATCCTAAGTTCTTCTATAAACCATATTTTCTTGAGCCACAAAAAGGCGGAGAAAAAGCCTACTCAGTATTGCACAAGGCACTGAGCGGGACGGGCAAAATAGGTATCGCCAAGGTAGTAATCAGCAATCGCGAACATCTGGCCGCTGTGAAGCCGGATGGCTTATTCCTGGTTTTGGAGCTAATGCATTTCGCGAGCGAAATCCTGAGCGCCGACGTCTTGCAAAATGGTTCGAATGCTGCAGTGACCGACAAGGAACTAAAAATGGCGCAAGCGCTCATCGAAAGCATGAGCGATGTCTGGGAGCCGGAGAAATACAGGGATGAATACCGGACTGCGTTGATGGAGATCATAGAACAGAAGGCACAGCACAAAGAGATTGTGGCTAAGGCGCCAGTTGCGCCGGTGCCAACCAACGTTGTTGATCTGGTGAAGGTGTTACAAGACAGCTTGAATCGAACACAAACGGTAAAGCAGAAGCGCTCATCTGCCCGAGAGGGCGCTCGCCGCACGACGACTGCGTTGGTCAAACAGCGCCGGCGCGCAGGCGCACTTGGTTAGCAGTTCAAGGAGTGACGCTTTTCAGCTGCGAAAGCTTTCGGGGCAACCCAAGTTGTCTTTCCTGATCCCGGTTGCAAATCGCACAACTGCGATTACATTCAGCGCTCTTTATGGCTAAGAAAGCCTGGATCAACCGTAATGAGCGGAAACGCGCTACAGTGAAGAAATACGCTGCTTTGCGCGCCGAGCTAAAGGCGAAAAAGGATTACGCCGGCATCACCCAACTGCCGCGCGACGCGAGTCCTACGCGCGTGGTGAACCGCTGCCAGGTTAGCGGCCGCCGGCGTGCATTCATTCGCCGCTTCAAGATGTCGCGTCTCGCTTTCCGCGAACTGGCTTCGCAAGGGTTGATCCCTGGCGTGACAAAATCTAGCTGGTAAATTGCAGCCATATTGCTTTCGGACGCCTTAGCCGTTCGCGTCCGGGCTGCTACAGATGAATTTTGTGATGTCTCCCTTATATCTGGCCCTGGTTGCCGAGACTGTTGCCCGGCAGTGGGAGCCCCCGATGGTGCTCGTGGGCAAACTGTTGGCCATTGGTGCGCTGGTGCTGCTGAACGGCTTCTTCGTGTCTGCAGAGTTCGCGCTCGTCAAAATCCGTGGCAGCCATCTGAAGACGATGGCGGCCAGCGGCAGCAAACGAGCTGGCCTCTTGCGCGCGATAAAGGACAATCTGAATGCATACCTTTCTGCCTGTCAGGTCGGCATAACCATGGCGAGCCTTGGCCTTGGCTGGCTGGGAGAACCTTTCCTGGCGCGAATGCTTCAGCCGCTTTTCGCATCGGCAGGAATCGAATCTGCCGCCGTGATTAAGTGGATTTCGTTCGTCTTGGCGTTTTCGGCGATCACTTTTTTGCACATCGTGGTGGGCGAACAGGCGCCAAAAATTCTGGCAATCCGCAAAGCGATGCCTTCCGCGCTGTTCGTGAGCGCGCCGCTTCGATGGTTCTACGTAATTTTCAAACCGGCTATTGCGGTTCTAAACGCCGCGAGCAATTGGGTGCTATTGCGAATTCTTCGCGTTGAACCAATTGCCGAAGGCGAACTGTCCCATAGCGAAGAAGAGTTGCGCTTTATCGTACGCGAAAGCGAGAAATCAGCCGAGGTCACTCCTCTCGGCCGTGAACTCGTATTTAACGTGCTGGATCTGCGCGATCGCGTCGTGCGCGATATCATGACACCTCGCGGCGACATCGTTTACCTCGACGTGGAAGACGATTTCGAGGCGAACATGAAAAAGGCGATCGATTCTCAGCACACGCGTTTCCCGTTGTGCCGCGAAAATCTGGATAACACGATTGGTCTTATTCATATTAAAGAACTGCTTCCGATGATGCGCGATCCGCATCCCGATTTGATGAAAATCAAACGCGAGTTACATCCCGTTCCTGAGATGATGCCATTGGAGAACCTGCTGAGGTTATTTCTCAGCAAGCATGCGCATGTCGCAATCGTTGTGGATGAATTTGGGGGAACTGTGGGGCTCGTGACCTTGGAAGATGTGCTGGAGGAACTGGTCGGGGATATTCAGGATGAGTTTGATTTTGAAAAGGAAGAGTTCCGCAAAATCAACGCTAACGAATTCAGCGTGGACGGAGCGCTCGGCTTGTACGAGCTAAACGATTTGGCGAAGCTTGATTTGGAAAGTCCGGACGTTAGCACCATCGGCGGTTACGTGACACATCTGCTCGGGCATCTGCCGAAGACCGGTGAAGAGGTTAAGATTGACAGTTATTTGGTCACCGTTTCAGAAGCCGATAATCGCCGGGTGAAACAGCTGCATTTCAAGAAGGCGACCGACGCTGCTCCCGCCGCTACGATGACGAGCTCGCGGGATTCATAGCAGAGTCAAATCCGGCAATTCCTAAACTGTAGCGGCTTGTAACCGGGCGCGTAACGCAGGTCTGCGCCGCAATTGCTGTGTGAGCGCCGTGATGGCTCGCAAGGTGGACGGGCTGATGTGATGCTCCATGCCCTCGACGTCCTGATTGATTACTCGATCCTCAACGCCGAGCAGTCTGAGAAATTCGGTCAGCAACTTGTGGCGTTCGGCGATTCGCCGGGCCAGTTTTTTACCCGCAGCAGTTAGGATAAGGCCGCGGTACTTCTCGTATTTGAGGAGCCGCTCGGCGTCGAGCCGTTGAACCATGTTGGTGACGCTAGCCTGGGAAATCTTTAGGGCCGCCGCAATATCGATAACTCTGGCGTATCCCTTGGAATCGATGAGTTCAAGAATTCGTTCGAGGTAATCCTCAACAGCCGTAGAAGGGGCAGCCGTTTGAAACGCCTTTTTGTTTGGCATGGCGGCCGAACATAAAGAACATTCTTTTAAGAGTCAACAAAGAAAGATTGGCTCTTGACAGAAATACGTGTTCAAATAATGAAATTAGGTTAGACTAATACTTAATCCATTCATGGCGCATCCGGAAATCGTAACCACAACCAGGACTCGTGTGGCTTGGCGACAGACGGGCGGTCAGGTTTCCCTGCCGGAGGTCCATCGCACCATCGTCGTGCCACGGACAGCGTCATTTTGGCGAAAACTCATGGCGTTTTCCGGTCCGGGGTTCCTGGTTGCAGTGGGCTACATGGATCCAGGGAATTGGGCGACCGATCTGGCAGGCGGCGCAAGCTTCGGGTACTCCCTTCTATCCGTCATCATGATTTCGAATCTGATGGCGATCTTGCTTCAGCATTTGTGTATTAAACTGGGCGTCGCCACAGGACGCGATCTCGCCCAGGCGTGTCGCGACCATTACCCCCGGCCGTTCGTCTGGTTTCTTTGGATTCTCTGTGAGATTGCAATCGCTGCGTGCGATCTGGCGGAGGTGGTTGGCTCGGCGATCGGACTGCAATTACTGTTCGGGATTCCGCTCGTATGGGGTTGCCTCATTACCGCGCTCGATGTGCTCGCTGTCCTTTATCTCCAAAACAAAGGCTTTCGCTACGTTGAAGCGCTCGTCATCACGTTAATCGCGACCATCGGCGCCTGTTTCGCGCTGGAGCTAGTTTTTGCCAAGCCGAGCATCGTAGGAGTTGCGCTCGGGTTTATCCCCGGGGCACATGTCGTCACAAACCAGCAAATGCTTTATATCAGCATCGGTATTCTCGGAGCGACAGTGATGCCGCACAATCTGTACTTGCACTCATCTATTGTGCAGACGCGCAAATTCGAGCAGACGCCGGAAGGCAAACGCGAAGCTATCAAGTTTGCGACCATTGATTCGAGTGCGGCGCTCATGTTCGCATTGTTCATTAACGCGGCGATTCTGATCCTTTCTGCAGCCGCCTTTCATTGGTCGGGCCACCAGGACGTAGCCCAGATTCAGGACGCGTACAAATTGCTCAGTCCGTTGCTGGGTGTTGGCGTAGCGAGCGTTCTGTTCGCAGTTGCGCTGCTTGCATCCGGACAAAACTCGACTCTTACCGGCACGCTTGCCGGCCAGATCGTTATGGAAGGTTTTCTGAACATCCGAATTACGCCCTGGCTGCGTCGATTGATCACGCGACTGATAGCGATTGTGCCAGCAATCGTGGTGATCGGTGTTTTTGGAGAAGGCAAGACGACCGAATTGCTCATTGTCAGCCAGGTTTGTTTGAGCATGCAACTCGGGTTTGCGGTGTGGCCTCTGATGCGATTTACCGGTGAAAACGCCAAAATGGGTGAATTCGTGAACCCGCTATGGATAAAAATTCTGGGCTGGACTACTGCCGCCATCATCATTGTGCTAAATGTGAAGCTCCTCTTCGACACGTTTTTGCCGGAGTCGATTCTCAAGGTGTTTTATGGTTCTGTGGGCCTTCCGGTTCCAGAGTAGCGAATCCAGAAACCTCAATAATTTGCGTGGTTTAATGACTTCTTCGCCGAAACCATTTGGATCCGTTCTGTCATGTACAACCGCATACTAATCCCACTCGAGAATAGTCCGGCCGACGCGACGATTCTTACACACATCAAGCCGCTGGCACGTCTGACCGGCGCAAAGCTGCTACTTGTTCACGTGGCCGACGGGTGGGTGGCGCGCAATTTCAATCAACTTCAACTTGCTGAAAGCCAGGAGATGAAAGAAGACCGGGTCTATCTGGAAAAAAGACAGCTCGAACTGACTAAAGAAGGTTTTTCGTGTGATGCGATACTCGCGTTGGGCGAGCCCTCTGATGAAATCATTAAGCTCGCCGGCGAGAAAGATGTCGACCTGATTGCCATGACGACCCACGGGCACCGGTTCATCAGCGACGTTCTGTACGGGGCGACTGCGGACAAGGTGCGTCACGCCGTCGATATTCCGGTACTGCTGGTGCGCGCGAAATAATGTGGAGCACCGGTGGTAAGCGCTGGTTGCGGCGATTCTGCTCTTGACACAAGCGCTGCTACAACGACCTAAAACGCTTGTGAAAGCCCTGTTTTTGACTAACGAGTATCCGCCCAACATCTATGGCGGGGCGGGCGTGCATGTTGGCTATTTGTCGCGCGAGCTAGCCAAGATGATGTCCGTCGAAGTGCGGTGCTTTGGCGACCAGCGTCTCCAGGAAAATAATCTTAGGGTTATCGGTTTCGAACTCGACACCAGTAATTTTACCTGCCCAAAACCGTTGCGTTCTGCTTTCGGTGCGGTGCGGCGTTGTACCGATTTCAATACGATGAACATCGATGCAGATCTCGTGCATTGTCACACCTGGTACAGTCATTTGGGCGGAATTCTGGCAAAAAAAAATTACGGCTTACCGCTGGTGATTACTGTTCATTCGCTTGAACCGCTTCGACCTTGGAAACGCGAACAGCTCGCTGGTGGGTACGACTTCTCACTTTGGGTGGAAAAGACAGCGCTCGAAATGGCAGATGCGATCATTGCTGTTTCCAGCGCGACCAAACATGACATCGAACGTCTCTTTGCGGTGGATCCCGCACGGGTGCACGTGATTCACAACGGCATCGATTTAAATCAGTACCGCAAGGTCGATTCAACCAGCGCGCTCAAGCGTTACGGTGTAGATCCAGCCCAGCCGTATCTGCTTTTTGTAGGACGGATCACGCGCCAGAAAGGGTTTCAACATCTGGTCCACGCAATCCAATTTATGGATCGCGATTTTCAGGTCGTGCTATGTGCAGCCGCGCCGGACACGCCGGAACTGGGCGAGGAAATGCGCGTTGCTGTTGAGCGTGCACAGGCGCACCGGCCGGGGATCATCTGGATTAATGAAATGGTCGATCAACGCGCTGCCCGCGAACTCTACTCGCACGCTGCAGTATTCGTTTGTCCATCGATCTACGAACCGTTTGGCATCATTAATCTCGAAGCTATGGCGTGCCAAACTGCGGTGGTCGCCAGTGCTGTTGGCGGAATCAGGGAAGTCGTCGTTGACGGCGAAACAGGTTTCCTGGTGCCACTTGAGCAAATGAAGGAGAGTCCGTTTGAAGCAATAGATCCCGAAAGATTCGCGCGTGACCTCTCAGAGCGCGTGAATGAATTGATGAAAGACACTCAACTGCGCGAACGATTTGGCAAAGCAGGGCGCAAACGGGTCGAAGAGAATTTTAGTTGGGCGGCAATTGCCGAGAAAACGAAGAGGCTGTACCAGACCTTGAAGCGTTAAATGCGACCCATGGCCTTTCCGCTCAACGCTTCAACACTTTAACCGTGCTACGATTGAACGAGGCGAAGCTATGTTCGTCGATCGAGTAAAAGTTTTTGCGCAAGCTGGAAGCGGTGGTCGCGGGTGTGTCAGTTTTCGACGAGAAAAATTTGTGCCGAAGGGAGGGCCGGACGGCGGCGATGGCGGGCGTGGTGGTAACGTGATCCTGCGGGCAGATCGGCATGTCGATAATCTGGCCACCCTCTTCTACGAGCCCTTGATTAAGGCAAAAAACGGAGGACACGGAATGGGCAAAAAAATGACCGGACGCTCGGGCCTGGACAAAATCGTGAAGGTTCCGGTGGGGACGGTTGTCTGGCGGGTAGCAGAAGAAGAACGCCCAATGCCCAACATCCAACGTTCAACAACGAATTCGGAGCAATTGGCACTTCGCGATCGGCAATCGGCGATTCCAGTAACCGATCTTACGTCCGATGGACAGGAATTTCTGCTGTGCCGCGGTGGAGCCGGGGGGAAGGGGAATGTTCATTTCAAAAGCTCCCGCAATCGCGCGCCCCGTCAGTACACTGACGGTGAAGAGGGTGGACAAGGATATTTCCTGCTTGAGCTGCGAACCATCGCCGACGTGGGTTTGGTTGGCTATCCCAACGCCGGTAAATCAACTCTGTTAGGAAGAATTTCAGAGGCGCGGCCGAAGGTAGCGGCTTATCCATTCACGACGCTGCATCCGATTCTCGGAGTCATTGAATTGCCGGGTTACAGACGCGCCACGATCGCCGATATTCCGGGTTTGATCGAAGGTGCTCACCGCGGACTCGGGTTGGGTCACGAATTCCTGCGCCATATCACACGCTGCCCCGTTTTGGCTTTCGTGGTAGACGCCGCTGGAAGCGAAGGCCGCAATCCGGTCGAAGATTTGCAGAATCTTCGCCGCGAGATCGATCTTTACGATCCGACGTTGTCTTCGCGCGCGTGGCTCATCGTTGCCAACAAAATGGATTGCCCCGGTGCGAAAGAAAATCTAAAAGCGCTTCAAAAAAGATTCCCTAAAGTTCAGATACTTCCAGTTTCAGCAACCAAAGGAGAAGGAATGAATGTTTTGAAGCAGGCGTTGGGAACAAGAATAATGGACACCGGTGAGGGTGTGTCTGCGGCGATTTGAAGTGGACAAGCCGAGAATCCCTAGCGAAACTGGCCGCTGTGTTATGGGCAGGCGGGTTGTAGCCAGTTATTGCTCCAGTTTCCTTAAGTCGGAGATGTTGCACATCTACCGGCAAGTAAAAGCCCTGCGCGGGGTGCACACTTTCGTCGTTACCAAAGAAGTTCAGAATGCTGAGCGATTTCCGTTTGACGATATCGAAGTCATCCCGAAACGGCGCACAAACCTGTTTGTGCACGGGTGGCTAAAATTCGTCGAACGGCGTCCGCCGATTGTTTATCGGGGTGAGTACCAGACGCTGGACTCATTGTTGAGCCGCCACGGGGCAGATCTGATGCACATTTATTTCGGCCATACTGGCGTGCATCTGCTTCCGTTTATTGAGCAATGGAACAAGCCGTGTGTGGTGTCTTTCCACGGCGCGGACGTCGCGCATAAACCAGAGATCAAGGATTATCCAGGTAAACTGCGGCGTCTTTTCAACGCCGTCCCCCTCGTGTTCGCCCGGTCCCAATCGCTCGCCGACCGATTGACGCAGTTGGGGTGCCCGCCAGAAAAGCTTCGCATCAATCGCACCGGAATCCCGCTGAATGAATTTCCGCTTGTGGACAGAAAACCGCCACGAGACGGCAGATGGAAAGTGGTCCAGGCCTGCCGGCTAATCCCGAAAAAGGGCGTCGCAACCAGTTTGCGAGCTTTTGCAATTCTTAAGAAGGACTATCCCGGTGCGGAGTTTTTCATCGCCGGCAAAGGCCCATTGCAGCCGGAATTGGAGATGCTTGCCGGCGGATTAGGTATTGCCAGGGATGTGCATTTTGTCGGATTTCTCTCGCAACCGAAGCTGCACGAACTTTATGCCGATGCGCATCTGTTTTTGCACCCGAGCGAAATTTCCCCAAATCAAGACCAGGAAGGTGTGCCGAATTCAGTCCTTGAAGCGATGGCAACAGGTTTGCCAGTAGTTGCGACGCGCCATGGGGGGATACCTGAAGCAATCGATCACGGGCGTACCGGGTTTCTGGTGGCGGAAGAGGATCACGTTGCTTTAGCAGACGCAATGCAGTTAATCGCCGGTTCGCCCGTATTGATGCAGGAGATGGGAGTGCGCGCGCACACGACCATAAAGGAACGATTCGAGCAGGAAATACAGATCGATCACCTGGAATCGTTTTACGAAGAAGCGATTACAATGAACGGGGCGGCTGAACAGGTTGAAAGGCCAATCGCGCGAATCGCTCCGCGATTTGCAGAGAGTTTGCCCGCAAAATAGTTCCCGCGCCGAGAATTTTGTTTGTCATTCGGACAAAACGCGCTTTGATATGCGCGTTCAAGTTGTAGCCGGGGCAGCTTTTCGCCGTAGTTTGGCAGATGTGGGACGGCGGCGGATGACCCCCGGCAGGTCGGCGTCACCGATGCTGGCTACAGCTGTCCTACGAAAATGCGCAATCGTTGTTTACTAATATCGATCCTGGCGCTGGCCTCCAGCGTAATGCTTGCCACGCCGACCTTTGCGGCGGAAGCAGCTCCGATTGAACACGAGGGCGTCCCGTTAAAACCGCAGATGCTTGTTCAGTTTGGCGGCTTCGGGGTCACCAATTCGATGCTGGTGACCTGGATCGTCGCCGCCGGCATCATTATTTTCTCACAAATCGCGACCCGGAACGTAAAGGCTATCCCGAGCGGTATCCAAAATTTTTGGGAATGGTTGGTTGAAGGTTTACACGATTTCCTGGAAAACATCATCGGCCGTGACCTTGTACGAAAGGGCTTTTGGTTTTATGCCACTGTTTTCATTTTCATTTTATTCGTGAATTGGTTCGGGCTGATTCCTGGAATCGGCACAATCGGCTGGGGTCACTACACTTCCCCTGGAAATTTTCACGTGGACCGGCCGCTATTGCGCGGCGGCAATGCGGACCTGAACATGACCACCGCCATGTCCGCAATTTTCTTTGTGATGTGGTTCGTCTGGGCGATTCAGGCGCAAGGGGTCGGCGGATTTCTGAAACATCTGTTCGGTCCAAAAGGTGAGACATCCGGAATCATCAAGATCCTCATGATTGTGATTTTCTTTGCCGTCGGTTGGCTGGAAGTCATCTCGATTCTGTTCCGGCCGATCGCGCTCAGTTTTCGATTGTTCGGAAATATTTACGCCGGCGAAAGCATCCTCGAAGCAATGTCCACGATGGTCCCATGGCTGTCTCCAATCCTGCCGATTCCTTTCTACTTCCTGGAGGTGCTCGTGGGATTTGTGCAGGCGCTCGTTTTCATGCTACTGACTGCTGTTTTCACAATGTTAATCGCTGAGCACCAGGAGGGACCGGAACACGCGCACTGATTTTTCGAGATCTCATGACGAGATCTCAAAACCAAGCTAAACTAAATATGATACTACCAATACTAGCAGAACTGAGCGGAAGCATTCACGTCGGGCTTGCCGCGATGGGCGTCGGAATAGGAATCGGCTTGACAGGCCTGGGAATGACCAGCGCGGTAGGTCGCAATCCAGGAGCGTTCACGCAAGTACTCGTGCATGGAATTCTCGCCATCGCGTTGACCGAGGCGATTGTTTTCTACGCTCTTTATCTTGTTCATTAATTTCACCGGGAAGGCAATCGATGTTGCGCCCGAGACTTAGTTTATGAACCTGATTATCGCCGCCAGCAGCGGAGGCGTCCTCGACATAGTGCGCGAAACAGCTGAAACGTTCGGCTGGAACTGGAAGCTGTTTCTGTCGCAGGTCATTAGCTTCTGTATTGTCGCTTACCTTTTGCAGCGCTTTGCCTACAAACCAATTCTGGCTGTGCTCGAGGAGCGTCGGCGCAAGATCGAGGAAGGCCAGATTAATGCGGAAAAAATTAAGAAGGAACTCGCTGAAGCGGAGAAGCGTTACCAGGAAATTGTCGCCAAGGCCAATGCAGACGCGCAAAAAATGATTGATGAAGCGCGGGAAAGCGCTGCCCACTTGTCGGAGCGCAAGCAGCAGGAGGCGATCACGGCAGCCGAGCAGATCATCGCCAAAGCGCGTGAAGCCGCGGCGATCGAACACGATCGCACAATGGAATCATTAAAGCGGGAGCTTGGGCGGCTCGTTGTCGATACAACCGCGAAGGTCACCGGCAAAGTCTTAACGCCGGATGACCAGCGGCGTTTACAGGAAGAAGCAGCTCGAGAAGTAGCCTGATGAAGCTCAACAAGGAAATTCGTCAACTCTCGCGCAAAATGGTCCAGGCGAGTTTTACCGATGGTCAGCTTGATCCTGGCAGGATCACATCGCTGGTCGATTCGGTTATAAGAGAGAAGCCGCGCGATTACATCAGCGTGCTGAAAAACTACAAACGTTTGCTTCGACTCGAGGTAGAGAAACGGCACGCCACAATCGAAACGGCGAGCGACGTGGATTCTGCCATGCGTTCAGAGATCGTCGCCAATCTGAAAAGCAAATACGGCGATGATCTCACCACTGATTTTCACGTTGATCCCCAGCTTCTTGGCGGAATGCGAATCCGCGTCGGAAGCGATGTCTGGGACGGAAGCGTTCGCAACCGGCTCCAACGACTTCAATACGAACTATAAATTCAAAACCATGAGCACCATACTCGAAGAGATCGAATCAAAAATTGGAGAGCTAAAAACATCCACGACCAGGAGCAACGTCGGCATCGTGCGCGAGACCGGTGACGGCGTCGCGCGCATTGAGGGTCTGAGTGACGTGATGCTCAATGAAATGATTGAATTTCCAAACGGCGTGTACGGTCTTGCGCTCAACCTCGAAGAGACGGAAGTCGGCGCGATCTTGTTAGGCGACAACACCCTGGTTGAAGAAGGCGACGAAGCGAAAACGACCGGCCGGCTCCTTTCTGTTCCGGTCGGCAAGGCGCTTCTTGGACGAGTGGTGAATACACTCGGGCAGCCATTGGACGGCAAGGGTCCCATTAAGAGCGACACGTTTTATCCGCTGGAAAAAATTGCACCGGGCGTGATCAAACGCCGCAGCGTGAATCAGCCGGTTCAGACCGGAATCATGCCGATCGACACGATGATTCCGATCGGACGGGGTCAACGCGAGCTGATCATTGGCGATCGTGCCACGGGTAAAACGACAATTGCCATCGATAGCATCATCAGCCAGGCGCGATTAAACAAAGCGGCTGAGGATGCGGGTGACAAAAATTATCGGCCGCTCTACTGCATCTATGTCGCCGTTGGCCAGAAGAATTCCAACGTGGCGCGAGTGCTCAATACTCTCGAGAAAGAAGGCGCCATGCCTTACACGACAATCATCTCTGCGCCTGCCTCCGACACTGCGACTAACCAGTATCTGGCACCATTCGCTGGCGCTGCGATGGGTGAGTGGTTCATGGATAACGGGATGGATGCGCTGATTATCTTTGATGACTTGTCAAAGCACGCAGTGGCATATCGCCAGGTGTCGCTAGTTTTGAAACGTCCTTCAGGGCGCGAAGCCTATCCGGGCGACGTGTTTTATCTGCACTCGCGATTGCTCGAACGAGCCGCCCGCATGAGTGACGAATTCGGGGGTGGGTCACTGACCGCTCTGCCAATCATCGAAACCCAGGCCGGTGACGTATCGGCTTACATCCCGACGAATGTCATCTCAATCACGGACGGTCAGATTTATTTGGAGACCGATCTGTTTTACCAGGGTGTTCGGCCTGCCATTTCAGTCGGTTTGTCTGTAAGTCGCGTTGGATCAGCGGCCCAGATCAAGGCAATCAAACAGGTTGCAGGCAAGGTGAAACTCGATTTGGCACAGTTTCGCGAGCTCGCCGCGTTCGCGCAATTTGGTTCGGATCTTGATACGGCAACAAGAGCGCGACTTGATCGCGGCCAACGCATTGTAGAGCTTTTTAAACAAAAACAGTACAACCCAATTCCGGTGGAAGAACAGGTCGCCATAATGTGGGCCATGCAAAACGGTTATCTCGACGCTGTTCCCGTCGAGCGGGTCAAAGAGTACCAAACGAAGCTGCAGGATTACCTGCAAACTCGCAAGACCAGCGTGCTCAAAACGATTCGCGAGAAAAAGGAACTCGATAAGGACTTGGAAGCGCAATTAAAGGCGACGCTCGACGAATTTAAGACTACCTGGCGGTAGGCCAAAGGACATTTAGATGGCGAACACGCAGGACATACGGCGCCGGATCAGATCGATCCGCAACACCGCGCAAATCACCAAAGCGATGCAAATGGTGGCTGCGTCCAAAATGCGGAAAGCGCAGCAGCACGCCCTGGCCGGCCGCCCGTACGCCGCTTTGATGAATAAGGTCCTTGTTTCGTTGCAAAACCGGACAGATCCACGATTTCATCCGCTGCTCGCAGTCCGTCCGCTCCAGAAGGAGTTGGTGTTAATTATCAGCACCGACAAAGGACTCTGCGGAGCGTTGAATACCAACCTTTTTCGCGAAGCTGCGAACTTTGATCCGGCGAAAACGAGTTTCGTGGTAACGGGAAAGAAGGCCAGACAATTTGTTGCGCGCACAAAGCGGGAACTGTTGGCAGATTTTGAATTGAAAGATTCGCCAAGCTTCGTTGAGGCCAAGCCGATCTCAAAATTTTGCATGGAGAAATTTCTGAGGCGTGAAGTGGATAAGGTCTCGGTGCTCTACACGCATTTTATCAACACAATTAATCAGCGTACAGTCGTGCAGACATTATTGCCGATCAGCAGCTTCGATTTACCAAAAGGGGAAGGCGGTCAGGCTGACGCTAAGGCCATCGACCCGATGATAGGGTACATCTTTGAACCCAGTGCGGAGGTCGTCCTGGATTCCGTGCTTCCGTATTATGTTTCTTTTCAGGTTTTCCAGATGATCCTCGATGCCCGCGCCTCCGAGCACAGTGCCCGCATGGTGGCAATGAAGAATGCGACGGACAACGCGCAACAATTCATCAAGGATCTGACGCTCGAGTACAACAAAATGCGCCAGGCCGGTATCACCACCGAGTTGCTCGAGATCGCCACCGCACAAATGGCGCTCAATGGCTAAAAAGTTTTATGAATAAAGGAAATATAGTTCAAGTGATTGGTCCCGTGGTGGACGTGGAATTTCCAGATGGAAAAGGACTGCCGAGAATCTATAACGCACTGGAAATTGAATATGAGGTTCACGGACAGCCAACCAAGCTGACTCTCGAAGTCCAGCAACACCTCGGCGAAAACTGGGTGCGTTCCATTGCAATGTCTTCGACCGAAGGACTGAAGCGCGGAATGAGCGTCTCCGATACCGGCAATCCGATCAGCGTGCCGGTAGGAGAAGCCGTGCTCGGGCGTCTTTTCAACGTGACCGGTGATCCGATTGATAACCGGGGCCCCGTCAACTACACCAAGCGGTATCCAATTCATCGGGCTGCGCCGTCGCTTACCGATCAGGACACAAAAGCGGCAATTCTTGAAACCGGTATCAAAGTAATCGACTTGATCTGTCCGTTCTCAAAGGGCGGTAAGGTTGGCGCCTTCGGCGGCGCAGGCGTCGGTAAAACTGTTGTCATCCAGGAACTGATCAACAACATCGCGATGAAACATGGCGGTGTTTCGATGTTCGCGGGCGTAGGCGAGCGAAGCCGTGAAGGGAACGATCTTTACAAGGAAATGAGCGAGGCGGGCGTAATCGACCAGAAGGATTTGTCGAAGTCGAAGGTCGGGATGGTGTTCGGTCAGATGAACGAACCGCCGGGTGCTCGTCTCCGGGTCGCTCTTTCGGCTCTCGCGATGACCGAATATTTTCGTGACGAAAAAAATCAGGACGTTCTTCTTTTCATCGATAACATCTTTCGGTTCTCGCAAGCCGGATCAGAGGTCTCAGCCTTGTTAGGCCGAACGCCGAGCGCCGTTGGTTATCAGCCGACGCTCGCTGCTGAGATGGGTGATTTGCAGGAGCGAATTACCTCGACGAACAAAGGATCGATCACATCGTTCCAGGCTGTCTACGTTCCGGCAGACGATTTAACGGACCCGGCTCCGGCGAACACGTTCGCGCACTTGGATTCCACGATTGTGCTTGAGCGCGCTATTGCCGAGCTTGGAATCTATCCGGCTGTTGATCCGCTGGCCTCTACGTCGAAAGCGTTAGCGCCAGAAATCGTCGGCGAAGAACATTATAACGTTGCGCGCGGAGTACAACGCGTTTTGCAGCGTTACAAAGATTTGCAGGACATCATCGCGATTCTGGGAATGGATGAGTTAAGCCCCGAGGACAAGCTCACTGTTCATCGCGCCCGTAAAATTCAGAGGTTCCTTAGCCAACCGTTTCACGTGGCGGAGATTTTCACTGGTTTCAAAGGTCAATATGTGCCGGTTTCAGAAACAGTCCGCGGTTTCAAAGAAATTCTCGATGGCAAACACGACGATGTGCCCGAGCAGAATTTTTATATGAAGGGCGGCATCGATATGATTAAAGAAGGTTAAAATGTTACAAAAGCTACATCGTTAAAACTTTCCTCTTTGTAACTCTTTTAACCTTGTAACTATCTTAACGTCCCAGCCATGGCCACGCTTAAACTCGAGATCGTAACGCCCGAAGAGAAAATTTATTCTGAAGACGTAGAGATGGTGACGCTGCCTGGCTCGGAGGGCGAGCTTGGCGTTTATCCAAAGCACGTTCCGGTTCTGACCACGTTAAAACCTGGCGAGCTGCGCATTGTAAAAAACGGACGGGAAAGCACCATGGCCATCGGCGAAGGCTTTGTGGAAATCAAAGGAGATGCGGTTTCGGTGTTAACGGACATGGCGCTTGAATCGGAGAAAATTGACATTGCTACAGCCGAGGCCGCGGTGGAGCGCGCCAAAGCGGCTATGAAAGAAGATCACACCGCCGAAGAAGTCGCTGCCATTCAGGCGTCGCTGCAAAAAGCCCTGGCCCAATTGCAGGTCAAACGGCGGCGCCACGGCTAAAAATTTGTGGAGGCGCTCCCCGATGCGAGCGCCTGTCTATTTCAGATTCGGTGTCCGCCGCGAGGGCCAACACCATGAACTTTCAATTTTTGTTCGTCTCGGCTCATTGGTAATCTTCAATGGTGGCGACGCTAAACAGTTTGGGAATCATTGCCGGCAACGGCGTTTACCCGCGGTTAATCGCAGATGGAGCGCGAAAAGCCGGCGTTAAAAAAATCGTTGCTGCCGCTTTCACGGATGAAACGGATGCAGTTCTTCAGCAACAGGTGGATATCGTGGAGTGGATGCGCGTCGGACAACTGGGCCGGATGCTGAAGTTTTTTCGCGCGCAAGATATTCACCACGGGATCATGGCCGGACAGATCGCGCCGAAAAATCTTTTCGATCTTCGTCCGGATTTGAAAGCGCTGATGTTGCTAGGAAAACTTAAGGAGCGCAATGCCGAATCGATTTTTGCCGCCATCGCGGACGAACTTGCCAAAATTGACGTTGAGCTTCTTCCCGCGACAACGTTTCTCGAGGATTCGCTGGCACAGCCGGGACTAATTGCGGGACCGAAATTATCGCCTCGGCACGAGCCCGACGTCGAGCTTGGCTGGAATGTGGCAAAAGAAATTGCGCGACTCAACATAGGACAAGCTGTGATCGTCAAGAATGGCACGATCGTCGCCGTCGAAGCTTTGGAAGGAACAAACGAGGCCATTAAGCGCGGCGGAACGCTTGCGCGCGAAAGCGCAGTCATGGTCAAAGTCAGCAAACTGAATCAGGACATGCGCTTCGACGTGCCGGTAATTGGTGTAGAAACCTTACGCGTCGCTGCTGAATCGAAGCTGCGCGTTATAGCCGTTGAAGCCGGAAAAACTTTGTTGCTCGAGCGCGACGCGGTTGGCGATCTGGCCGCGGAAGCTTCCATTTCGATTCTCGGTCGCTAGGCAAATGGATAAGCGCACAGCTGCTCTGTAATTTCGCAATAGAAGAGATGCTAGGGCGGGCAGTCGTCTGCCTGCGGTCGCGCGGCGAATGGCGCACACGGCGTGCGCGCCATTTCCATTCACGGGCGAGGACTCTCTATGGTCTGGGTGGCATTGTTGGGCGCGGCCGTGGAGGAGGGGTTGGAACCGGGGGAGGCGGTGATGCTACCTCGCAGGCTGGAACGCATGACGAACCTCCGTTGTAAAGGGTGAGAGTCCGCACATACGGAGTGGGCAGCAGGATTCCATTGCCCACTGGGGGGATCACACGAGCGCCGATCGCGCTATCCGTCAGCTCCAAAGTTTGCTCAATGCAGCTATCGTCCGTGCCATTGGCGATGTTAAGCTTGGCTGCGATTTCCTGGTGAGCCAGTTGAACCAATCCATTTCCGCGGACTGGCTGGTTCAAAATCGATTGCAACTCTTGCCGGGTATAAATGCGGTTGCCGAGTTGTAATTGATTAACCGGCCACTGTTTGTGGGTTTGCCAATAGCCCAGTCCGAAAACACAGCTGCCCGGTGGAGTTGCCGTCGGTGTGGCCGTTGCGGTTGCAGTCGCAGTCGGAGTTGCGGTCGCCGTACCCGTTGGTGTCGGTGTCGGCGTGAACGTGGCCGTCGCGGTAGCTGTAGGTGTAAAGGTAGCTGTCGGAGTAGGTGTGGGTGTGAATGTCGCTGTTGCCGTGGCTGTGGGCGTAAACGTAGCCGTCGGCGTTACAGTCGGGGTATGAGTCGCTGTTGGTGTCGGGGTCGGCGTGAACGTAGCCGTCGCAGTCGGGGTTGGGGTATGAGTCGCTGTTGGTGTTGGGGTCGGCGTGAACGTAGCCGTCGCAGTCGGAGTTGGGGTATGGGTCGCTGTTGGTGTTGGTGTTGGTGTTGGCGTGAACGTAGCCGTTGCGGTCGCAGTGGGCGTTGCTGTCGGTGTCGGTGCAACAGGTTCGTCCGCGCCTATACTAGGCGGGTTTGGACGAACTTGTCCGTCGAAATCAACGGTGGTTCCGGGAATCATGATACCCGCGCCAACGCATGGACTTCCCATCAGGATGTGCAGATCGGCTGTCAGGCCGTTTCCAGTAGGATTGATGAATTGCGGGTCCATTGAGATGCTGTGTGCGTCCTGACTGGTCGCGGTCTGCCAGTTCGCGAGTGTGAGTTCGTCCGCGCCGCCATAACGACCCACGATCCCGCTACTCCCTGTGACGTAGAGATCGTTATAATCGCTGGTCAGCCCTGCGCTGGTATCGGTCCGAATGGCGCAGTTTTTGCCGCCGCCAGAGGCGATGCTCCGTGCGTTCGAAAAGATGTTGTCTTTAAAGATGCGCGTGCCGCTGGAGAAGCTTCCGAAAGCAAACGTATCGTTACCGGAGTTAACGACTGGTCCGCCGCCGATGAAGATGCTGTTGAAGTAATATTCGCGGGTACCGGAATTTTGATCCTGAATCCCTTGCATGTCCTGGCTCGTCGTGATCGGGTTGCCTGCGGCATCATAGCCCAACTGGATCATGTTGTTGGCCACAACCATGTTTGCAGTTCCGGGTAGATACATTCCAAAAATCTGCCGATTGTTGCCGGTTACGCTGAAGGAATGGATGAAGTTGCGCTCGATCCTGTTTGCTTGCTGGGTCAGTTCTGCCTGAATCCCGTACACATATCCCGGGGTGCTGGTGTTGGTTAGGGAATGGATCAGGTTCTGTGAGATGGTGACCCCGGGCACGCCGCTATTCTGCTGGAGCCGAATTCCACGCACCGTCCCGTTCCCAGCAATCGACATATTGCGCACGATGTTACCGGTCACGTTCGCATAGGTGTTGTTCACGTTAATTCCGTAACTATCGACACTGCCAAGGCTCGGACTAAAAGTGTCGGTAATCGCGCCGCTCGGGGCAGGGCCTCCGATCACGTTGTTGCTGACGGTGACAGGCGCAGCCGGATTGGCGCCACTCTCATGAAAGATGCCTGTGAAGGAGATGCTTCCGGGATT
>DATDFM010000219.1:0-7452 GCA_036522635.1 Candidatus Udaeobacter sp.
TCTTCGAAATGAATTCTTCAGATCTTAAATTGGAGATCGGGCATGTCTTGTTCATCGACATTGTCGGTTACTCAAAGTTGCTCATTAATCAGCAGAGCGAACGACTCGAGACGCTGAAAGCGATTGTTCGTGGAACCGAGCAATTCAAGAAGGCGCAAGCGGAGGGCAAATTGCTGAGGCTGCCAACAGGCGATGGTGGCGCGTTGGTTTTTCGAAATAGCCCTGAAGCGCCGGTGTTATGCGCGATCGAGATCAGCAAGGCATTGAAATCTCACATGGAATTGAAAGTGCGAATGGGCATTCACAGCGGCCCGGTTAACGAAATCACCGATCTAAACGAGCAGGCGAACATTGCCGGGGCAGGAATTAATATCGCGCAACGCGTAATGGATTGCGGGGATGCGGGTCACATCTTGCTCTCCAAACATGTCGCCGAGGACTTGGAGCACTATTCGCGGTGGCAGCCGTATCTGCACGATCTCGGCGAATGCGAAGTGAAGCACGGTTTGCGCGTTTCAATCGTAAATCTCTACAACAATGGCGCAGGGAACCCAGCGTTGCCCACGCGCCTGGCTGCACAAAAGCGACAGCCTGGTAACGAGAAACAATCTACCGGTTTTCGAACACTGCTCATCGCCATGATCGTTGTGATCGGTCTTGCTGTTCCGGCGATAATTCTGACACCCAGAATTCTGAAGTCGCTGCGATCGTCATCACCGACTAGCGCCGAAACGGCGGCGTCGCCGTCGATTCCGGAAAAGAGCATTGCAGTTCTGCCATTTGAAAATCTAAGCGACGACAAGCAGAACGCGTTCTTTGCCGACGGAGTGCAGGACGAAGTCCTCACAGATCTGGCCAAAGTGGCTGACCTCAAAGTGATCAGCCGAACCAGTGTGGCGCAATATAAGGACGCCGCATCCCGGAATCTGCGAGATGTTGGTCGAGCACTCGGAGTTGCTCATGTTCTGGAAGGCAGTGTCCAACGGATCGCGAACAAAGTTCGCGTCAATGCGCAGCTGATCGATGCACGCAACGACGCGCATCTCTGGGCGCAAACGTACACCCGTGATTTGTCAGACGTGTTCGGAATCCAAAGTGAGATCGCCGAAACGATCGCCATGCAACTGCAGGCCCATCTATCGGCTAATGAAAAGGCCCGGATTGAAAAGCCGGCGACGACCGACCCGATCGCTTACGATCTTTATCTGCGAGCCCAACAACTCGATGATCTGTCCAACGATCCGGACGCAAAGGGGAGTCTGCTTCAGGGGATCAGTTTGCTAGAGGAAGCGGTGCGGCGCGATCCCCAATTTTTGCGTGCGTACTGTCTCATGTCCGAAACGCACCTCGATCTGTATTGGGAAGGGTTTGATCATACTGATGAGCGTCGTGAGATGGCGCGCGCCGCTTTGGAAAAAGCCGAAGCGATCCAGCCTGACGCCGGAGAAGTGCACTGGAGAAAGGCACTCTATGCGTATCACGGATTTCGTGACTATGATCGGGCATTGGCAGAGCTGAAGATCGCCATGCAGCTTTTGCCTAACGAGGCGCGGCTTTACATGATGGCTGGCGCAATCGATCGTCGAACCGGCCGCTTTACGGAAGCCCAATCCAACTTCAAACGCGCCGTAGAGCTGGATCCGCGCAATTTCGTTGTCTTGCTGGAAGCGGGCTCAACCTTTCAGGGTACGCGCCACTACGCGGAGGCAGGGCATTTGTATGAACAGGCTTTGACCATCCTGCCAAACGATCCCTTCGCTACTTTTCAGCTGGGATTCAATTCGTTCGCGCAGACCGGTAATCCCGATGACTGGCAAAAGCCACTGGACGTGATTGCGCGACAAGGCCAGGAAGCAGCGCGCAGCGTGGCGTTCCCGATGTTGGTTTGCAGTTGGTTCCAACGAAACAAAAATGACGCTGAAAAAGCGCTGGCGCTTATTCCTCCGCAGGGCATCTCAAATAGTTTCGATGAAGCCTTTTTGCCTCGCGAATATTGTGTTGGGCGGACCGCGTGGCTCTTCGGGGACAAAAATACTGCGCAAACCGCACTCACTGCTGCCAGAGCAATTTTCGACCGCACCACCCGGGAGCAACCCAACTACGCGCAGGGTTGGATTTATCTCGGCCTGACTGATGCCATGCTTGGCCGGTGCAACGAAGCAGTCGCAGAAGGGAAACGCGCTACTGAAATCCTTCCGTTGAACAAGGACTCATGGACTGGACCCATTTGGATAACACATCTGGCAGCAATTTACACCTGGTGCGGCGATAAAGGCGCGGCCCTGCAACAATTAAAAACAGCAGCCGAATCTCCAACTGGCATCAGCTATGGTGAACTGAAGAGCAGTCCTGACTGGGACAGCTTGCGCGGCGATCCGCGTTTTGATCAAATCGTCGCTTCGCTCGCGCCCAAAAAAATCCAAAACTGAAGCTAATAGCTAGCAATTCGCAGGAAAAAACGTGTCCTCCACCTCTCCTCCAGAACTCAAGTTCGATATTGGCCACGTTTTATTTATCGACATCGTCGGTTACTCGAAGCTGCTGCTCGGGGAACAGAGCAATCAAATGCAAACGCTGCGCGACATTGTGCGCGGCACAGAGCAATTCAAGAAAGCGCAAGCGGAAGGCAAACTTCTGCGTTTGCCGACTGGTGATGGCGGCGCGCTGGTATTCCGCAACAGCCTGGAGGCGCCGGTTCTCTGCGCCTTGGAAATCAGCAAAGCTCTGAAGAGTCATCCCGAGCTGAAGGTCCGCATGGGGATCCATAGCGGGCCGGTTAACGAGATCACGGACCTCAATGAACAGGCGAACATCGCGGGGGTTGGAATTAACCTGGCGCAACGCGTGATGGATTGCGGCGATGCTGGTCACATTCTGCTCTCCAAACGAGTCGCGGACGATCTCGAGCACTATCCACAATGGCGCTCGCACTTGTCCGATCTTGGCGAGTGCGAAGTGAAACACGGGACACGTGTCTCGGTCGTTAATCTGTACACTGATGATGCGGGAAATCCTCAGTTGCCGGAAAAATTCCGAACTTTAAAGGCCGGTCCGAGCAGCAGTGTTGGTGTGCCGGCCACGGCACCTCGAAGCAAACGAAAACAATTCTTCATTGGCGCTGCGGCCCTCGTGGTAATCGCATCAGCCGTTGTCGCGTCTCAATTGCTGCGGCCGAAGTCCAGCAAAACGCTTCGACAGAGCGAGGCGGCTACAGCTTCCGGCAACGCGACAGCGTCAATTCCCGAAAAAAGCATCGCTGTGTTGCCGTTTGAGAATCTGAGCGATGACAAATCCAACGCTTACTTCGCCGAGGGTATCCAGGACGAAATCCTGACAAAGTTAGCTACAATCGCGGACTTGAAGGTTATTTCTCGAACCTCCAGCGCCAAGTACGCGAGCAAGCCCGAAGACCTGAAGACGGTTTCGCAACAGTTAGGAGTCGCGAACGTCTTGGAAGGCAGCGTGCAACGGGCGGGCGACAAAGTGCGTGTGAATGTGCAGCTGATCGATGCACGAGCTGATTCGCATATTTGGGCGAAGAGCTACGATGGTGACGCCAAGGACGTCTTTGCCGTCGAGACGCAAGTATCGCAGCAGGTAGCCGACGCTTTGCGCGCGAAGTTATCGCCGGCAGAGGCCAAAACGATTGCCACCGCTCCGACGCAGGATCCAGTGGCCTACGATCTGTATCTCAAAGGCGAGTTTGAGTATCGGCTGGCGAGAAGCTCGCTGCGCCGGGAGCAATATGACGAGGCAGCCGCGTGGTACGAAAAAGCCATTGCCCTTGACCCGAAGTTTGCCGCGGCGATCGCGCACCTGGTGATTTGTCGCCTCAACCTCCACTGGTTCGTCGAAAATTTTACCGATCCGCAACTGGCTGAAATCAAAGGGCTGGCTGAACGTGCGATCACTCTGCAGCCGGACTTGCCGGACGCGCATGTCGCTTTAGGGATCTACTATTACTTTGGCTATCGCCAGTATGAGCAAGCTTTGGCGGAATTCGCGCGGGCTCTGGAACTTCAGCCGAACAATGCGCAGGCGCTTGAATACTCCGGCTATGTTCATCGGCGACTAGGCCAATGGGCAACCGCCGTGGCCGAATTGAAGAAGGCGCTCGAAAACGATCCTCGTAACGCGGACGTAGCAGGAAATCTCGGCCAGACCTACGTACTGATGCGGGAATGGAAAGAAGCGGAGCGTACGTGCAGGGAGGCATTGTCGTTTGATCCGCACGACGTGATCGCCATGCGCGCTCTGTTTTTGACAACGGTCAACTCAAGCGGCGATGCAACCAAAGCTCTGCGAATCACCGAAAACTTTCCGCCTAATGAGAAAATCATAACTATCTCGATTGCCGGCACGATCGCGAGCGTGATAAGTGAACGCGCTTATGCTTTCGTTCTCGCCCGCGATTTTGACCGCGCGCTCAAGGTGTGGGATGCGTCGGCAACGGATCCTGTTGAGACGCGGCAACGTCTCGCCGCGCGCGTCGCGATTCGGGTTCTCTCCGGCGATCTCGCGGCGGCGCGACCGGAGGCGGAAGAAGGTGCGAGACTTTTGGAAGCTCGGCTACAGGAAACGCCTAACGAGTTGCTTAGTGTGCGGCAACTAAGTTGGACTTACCTGGCCATGGGAAGGAAGGATGATGCCCTTCATCTAGCCCATAAGGGATTGGATTTGCTGCCGCCGGAAAGGGATGCCTTGCTAGGAAACGCTAATCTCGGTGGCTTTGCTGAAATAGAAGCTCACACCGGAGCGACGGCGGACGCAGTCAGTATCTTACGCCGGCTACTTTCTATTCCCGCAGGCGAGAGTGTGTCCATCGCACGACTCAAAATCGATCCTGTCTGGGACCCGATCCGCAACGATCCGAGTTTCCAGCAGCTGCTCACGATGAAGGAGCACGTCGGACCGTAATGAGTGCCACAGTCGAACAGCTGCCGAGCATTTCGTATTTAAGTCCGGTGCTGACACCGGCGCTTCTGCGCATCGGTCCTGATTGGGACAGTCTTCGCGGCGATCCGCGATTCGAGAAACTTTTTCAGGAAAAGTAAGACAGCATGTCCTCCAACTCTCCTGCAGAACTCAAATTCGATATCGGCCACGTTTTGTTTATCGACATCGTCGGTTATTCGAAGCTGCTGCTCGCAGAACAGAGCAATCAGATGCAAACGCTGCGCGAGATTGTGCGCGGCACCGAACAATTCAAGAAGGCGGAAGCGGAAGGCAAGCTTCTGCGTTTGCCGACTGGTGATGGCGGCGCGCTGGTGTTCCGCAACAGCCTGGAGGCGCCGGTTCTCTGCGCGTTGGAAATTAGCAAAGCCCTGAAAAGTTATCCCGAACTGAAGGTCCGCATGGGCATCCATAGCGGCCCGGTTAACGAGATCACCGACCTGAATGAACAGGCCAACATCGCGGGTGTTGGAATCAACATGGCCCAGCGCGTCATGGATTGCGGCGATGCCGGACACATTCTCTTATCCAAACGGGTCGCGGACGATCTCGAGCACTATCCACAGTGGCGCTCGCATTTGTCCGATCTTGGCGAATGTGAAGTGAAACACGGCACACGTGTCTCGGTTGTTAACCTCTACACGGATGACGCTGGAAATTGTGCCGCCCCGCAAAAGTTCTCAAAGCAAACTGCGGCAGTCACGCCAACGGATTCTGTGCATCGACGACACTCAAAATTTTCGCTCATCGCCGGTGCTGCGCTCGTTTTCGCAACCGTGATCGCAGTTGGTTGGTGGACGAATTGGCCGCACAAGAATGTGGCGGGCAACCGTAACGCGGGTGAAGGAGCGGCCGGGCTTTCAACGCCTGCGACGCCGAACTCACAAGTTCTCGGGGGAGCTCGCCCCTTCATTCCGGAGAAAAGCATAGCAGTGCTGCCTTTCGACAATCTGAGCCGCGATCCGGACAACGCTTACTTTTGTGAGGGCGTCCAAGATGAAATTCTCACGCGGCTGGCCAAGGTCGCAGATCTGAAGGTAATCTCTCGCACTTCGACCCAACATTTCAAAAGTTCGCCTGAAAACCTGCCGCAAATTGCGCAGCAGCTAGGGGTTGCCAACATTCTCGAAGGCAACGTTCAGAAATCCAACGACCAGGTCCGGGTAAACGTCCAGCTGATCAACGCGCAGACGGACGCGCATCTTTGGGCCGATATATACGATCGCAAGTTGACCGACCTGTTCGCAGTCGAAAGCGAAATCGCCAAGAGCATCGCCGATACGTTGCAGGCGAAGCTGACTGGTTCGGAAAAGGCTGCGATGTCAAAGAGGCCAACCGAAGATCCAGAAGCATATCAGCTTTACCTGAAGGGCAGATTCTTTTGGAATAAAAGGACAGGCGCGGATTTAAAACGCGCTATCGATTACTTCAATCAAGCGATTTCGAAAGATCCGAACTACGCGCTCGCCTACTCCGGTTTAGCGGACTCTTATCTGCTTCTTTCGGTGTACGGCGCCGATTCGCCACGCAATTCCATTCCACAAGCCAAAGCCGCAGCGAAGAAAGCGTTGGAACTCGACAACGCACTTCCAGAAGCGCATGCGTCGTGGGGTAGAATCTTGGCCGGATATGATTTTGCGTTCGACCAGGCGATCGCGGAGTTCGAGCGGGCGATTGAACTAAACCCAAATTACGCGACTGCCCGCCACTGGTTTTCCAACACGGCTCTTGTGGCGCGCGGAGATTTCGACCGTGCCATCGCGGAAGGCAAACGGTCGGTCGAGCTTGATCCGCTGTCGATGATTAATCATGCCGATCTCGGCAACACTTATTTCTATGCCCGTCGATATGACGAAGCAGTATCCGCAACCAGGAAAGCAATCGAGATCGAGCCCCGGTCGCATATAGCGCATTATGATCTCGGCGAGATCTTTCAAAAAATGGGGCAACTCGATGCCGCACTGGACGAATACAAAAAGGCAGTGGAACTGGATGATGATCCGCAGGCGCTGGCGTTGCTCGGCCAGGCCTATGCGCGCGCCGGCAAACGGAACGAGGCGGAACAAATCCTCGCTCATCTCATAGAAGAAGGAAAAACGCGTTATGTCTCCGCCTATAACCTGGCGCTGATGTATCTCGGCCTGGGCGAGAAGGAACACGCACTCGATGCACTGGAACGTGCCTACAGCGAAGGTGCGGGAAATGACATCTATTGCATCCGAGTGGATCCGATGCTTGACGAACTGCGCGGAAATCCCCGCTTCGAAGCGCTAGCGGAAAAGATCGTGCCGGCGCGAGAATTCCATGCATCGATGATGACAAATGAGTAGCTCGGGCGAACAACGAAAGCTGGCCGCCATCATGTTTACCGACATGGTCGGCTACAGCGCACTTTCCCAGCGCGATGACAAGGTGGCTCTCGAGCTACTTCACGAACATCGTGAAATTCTCCGAAAAATTTTCCCCGAATCTAACGGCACCGAAATCAAAACAATCGGC
>DATDFM010000220.1:0-5004 GCA_036522635.1 Candidatus Udaeobacter sp.
TTCACCGACCAGGGTTTTAGCCCGGTTCAGTTTCTTTACGTTAGGATGCACATAATTGACCCATGGAATAGACTTGTACTTTTCCAGTCCTGGCGGATGAACGACAATTCCCCGGAAAAATGCAGCGCCGCCAAATATCGCGACGGCGAGAATGGCAATCGTGCATTTTTGCCAGAGTGACATTCTCATCGAACGAGGGAAGAGGCCGCTTTCACATATAAGGACATTCTTCGCAAGGATTGGGTTCGTTCACGGCCACGACGCAGGCTTGACCCGCTCCAAGGCCGCCATCATTTAAAAATCGCATCGTACCTGTGACCTGGTTGATATTTCCAACTCCACGGCAGGTCGTGATCGCCGGCCTCAGGTATGCGCGCTTTCATTTTGGAGTACCGCCAAACGAAACGGGACCGCTCAGGCGGTTCGCGCCAAGCAGTAATGCGTCGAGGTTTTGAACCTCATACAAACGGATTCGGTTTTAGAAACCGATAAATCTGTGATGAATCAGTTTTGATTCTGTTTTATCGTGGTCGAGGGTTACCTCGCTAGAGCATCGAAACCCGGCACCGCCCGATGGGTCTTAACTGGGAATTGAGCAGACCATCTGCGGTAATTCTCGTACACAGCGGAGCACAACCAAAATTCTTCGCTCGAGTCTACAAGCAGAGGAGGTGTCCAGTTTGCAGTTACAAATCAGAAGCGTCGTGTAACGAATATTCGGATAACGACGGCCGGTTTGAAATTCTGCCTGTTCATTGTGAAGTTGCTTCGATCCTGACACAAATTCAATTGCCGTGCGAGGTCTCGGGAATAGCTTCGTCGTATCATGGAACCTGCCAAAGCCCGGCAAGGCATGCCGCATTTGTTTTCGGGACTGATCGCTTTCTTTTTGGCCGCGATCATATTGGCTGGCGCACAAACGCTCGCAATTCACCTCGAACGTGCGACCATTCTTTCGACCGCTCCCGAGTTGTTTTCACTCAAAAACCAGGGCCTCGCCTTTCAACGCGCAGCCGCGCGTGCTGCTTACGTGTTGCCGTTTTATGGCAGCTCAGAATTAACAGCCGTTCGGGTGCCTGAAAGGGCGCACATTTTTTTTCGCACCGCACCGACAGGCTTCCAAATTTCCCCAGTCGGCGCCGGCGGCATGAACTCACTGATCCTCTTGCAGAAAATCGGTGCCCTGGGTTCGGACTTGCGTGGCAAAAAGGTTGCCATCTCGCTTTCTCCAGGCTGGCTTTTGACGCCAGGCACCTGGTGGTCGGAGTGGTATAACGGAAATTTTTCGCGCATGGCCGCGAGCGAAATGGTGTTCGGGAGCGCACTGAATTTCGAACTAAAACGGGACATCGCGTCATGCATGCTGAAATTTCCGCGTACCCTAAGAAACCGCCCGTTTCTGGAGTTCGCGTTAAAACTGCTGGCTTCGGGCCGCTGGATGGATCGTGCCCTTTTCTGCCTGCTATGGCCGATTGGAAAAGCAGAGATTACCATGCTGGAGTTGCAGGATCATTTGGCGGCGTTGAATTACATTCGGCTAAAAATCAAACCTTCTCCTCCGCGTCGTCTTCAAACTATCGATTGGTCGAAGCTTATTGCGAGCGCCGACGGCACGAATACCACCGATGCGAACAAAGTCCCAAGCGCTTCGAGTTCGAAAAAACGAGCAACGCGCGGTCGTATTGACATGACATTTCGCAACGACATGAATGCGGCCCCGGGCTGGATCAATTTGGAGTTGCTCTTGCGCACGCTTGCGAGTGTTCGAGCACAGCCATTGGTGCTTAGTATGCCAATCCCGGGCGATTTTTATGATCAGAAAGGGGTATCGCGTTCCGCTCGCGAAGATTATTACGTAAAGCTTCGCGCTCTTGTAGGATCGTACCATTTTCCACTGGTTGAATTTAAGGAGCATGACGAGGACCCGGCCTTTCTTTACCTTCACAAGAGTCACCTCACCGCGAAGGGCTGGATCTATTACGATCGCGCACTTGATGATTTCTTTCACGGGCGTTTGCAGGCGGCTGAGAAGTGACCGTCCCTCCCTGATTTAGTTGGAAGACAGTATGATGCTGTCGCCGATCCCCCGGTAACAGAAAATCTCAAGTCAGTTTCCTGCCAGGCACAGGCACCCATTTAAAAGCCTGAAAAGCGGCAAGCCGGCCATTGATTAATCCCCGCCCGGACGCTGTAAGGAAATTCACAGCGCCTGCGACTAATAGGCAAATCAATTGCCCTCTCTATGAATCAACACAGCAAAACATCCATGATTATCGCTTGGATTTGCCGCATCGGAGCTGCGGTAATCCTATTGCAAACACTGTTCTTTAAATTCACCGCCGCACCTGAATCGGTTTACATCTTTTCAAAAGTTGGATTGGAACCGTGGGGTCGAATCGGCTCGGGGATTGCGGAACTTACCGCGGCAATTTTGATCCTTATCCCAGCTACCACATGGTTGGGGGCTGGCCTTGCCCTCGCCGTCATGCTCGGCGCGATCTTTAGCCATCTCACCGTGCTCGGCATCGTTGTAATGAACGATGGCGGATTGCTGTTTTTTCTGGCGCTCGCTGTAGCTGTCTGCAGCACGGTGTTGCTGTTTTTGCAGCGGCGGCGTGTTCCCGTCGTTGGAGCCTACCTGTGAAACGATCTCCTTTGCAGGATGCGATCGCTGAAGTTTTGCGACAGGGCGAATCGCTTCTCAATTTGCTAAGCGATAAAGAATACACGCGGAAACTGCCGATCGTATTCGGTTCAACGATGGGCGAACATTACCGCCACTGTCTCGATCATTTCCAAAGTTTACTGCAAGGATTGGATGCCGATGAAATCAATTACGACAATCGGGAGCGAAATCCGCGAATCGAAAACGATCGTAGCTTTGCGCTTGCCGAGACGCATCGGATCCGATGTGCTTTCGCGTCAATCTCAACGCCCTTTCTCGACTGCCCGATTAACGTCCGAAGCAAGGTGGATTACCAGCTCGATGCGGCGCCATCCATCGGATCGACAGTTGGTCGCGAACTGATGTACGCCGTGGCGCACGCGATCCATCATTACGCACTGATCGCGGTCATGTGCAGCATGCTTGAGGTGCCAATGCCTGCAGGATTCGGCGTGGCGCCTTCGACTTTGAAACATTACGCCGAACAGCCAAAGGCAGCGCAACGTGCTCACGCCGGCTTCCAGGAGTCTGATCTGTCATGTTGAGCAAAGCGCTGCAACGAAATGCGAAGCATGAGGCCAGGCCTTCAAACATCTCAGTTTTTCTGCCACCGAGCGACCCGGAAAATGATCAGAGATTCTTCGCTTCGCTCAGAATGACATTGGTGAAATTATGATTGCGCAGGCGCTTCTGGCTTCGAGCACAATCGTTTTGCTTAGTTTCATTTCGGAAGACGCAGCGACAATTTCGTCCGCCTTGTCGATGTTCGGCGGACCAATTACCTGGCCGCTCGGGTTTGTAGCCTGTTTTGCTGGAATCTGGTTGGGAGACCTGGGCCTTTACTCGCTCGCGCGTTGGTTCGGCAGGCCCATTTTGCAAAATCGATGGATCGCGCGCTTTGCCGACCCGGCAGCAATCGAGCGTTGTCAGACGAGATTCAACGAGCACGGTTCGCTCACCTTGCTTGCTAGCCGATTTATTCCGGGCACGCGCTTGCCGACCTATCTCGCGGCCGGACTGCTCTCAATGCCCATTAGCCGCTTCGCCCTTATCACGGCTTTCGCCGCGGTCTTGTGGATTGGAGGGGTTTTCGCAATCGCAAAGTTGCTTGGAAGCCACGCGCTACTCTGGTTCTCGTTTTTACACGGCAAACTGGCGGTGATTGTCGTCACCGCATTTTTTCTAACGGCTATGCTCTTCATTCTCAAACGACTCGTTAGAAGAGGTAGGGATGGCTCGCCGAGCCGTCCGCATGGCTCATTCCACGAGGCGGCGCGTCTAACGGTCGCGCCCTACCAGACGGTTTCAAAAGCACGCAACAATTTGCATTCTCTAAGACGGCAAATGCCGGCCTGCATTCGCCGCTGGATGCGTTGGGAATTTTGGCCGGCTTGGTTGTTTTACATCCCGGTAGGCGCCTATTACGTGTTGCTAGCAATTCGATACCGCAGTTTAAGTCTGCCGACTTCCGCAAATCCCGGAATCGCGACTGGCGGATTTGTCGGAGAATCGAAGATGGAAATCCTCGATCAGCTTCGTCGCAGGTGCCCTCAATTCACAGCTGATGCATTCCTCGTTGAGGGACAAACAACCAGCGAGCGTCTGCTTAGTTTGCACCAGTTGTGTCGTCAGCACGAAATCACATTGCCTTTCATTTTGAAACCAGACATCGGTCAGCGCGGCAGCGGCGTCAGACTCATCCGATCGATGCGAGCCGCGCTGGAATATTTCGAAGCAGTCGACGCTTCTGTCGTTGTTCAGCGCTACGTCGTCGGCCCACGCGAAGCCGGCGTCTTCTACTATCGCTTCCCGGACGAGTCGCGGGGACAGATTTTTGCGATCACGGAGAAGATCTTCCCGACAATCAAAGGGGACGGAATTCATACAATCGAAGAATTGATTCGCGCCGACGAACGTGCAGCACTAATCGCGGCGACTTACCTCCGACGATTTGCTTCGCGCGCCGATGAGATTCTCGCGCCGGGACAAATGCTAAAACTCGTGGAAACCGGTAATCATGCACAGGGCTGCATTTTTCGTGATGGAATTCATCTTCACACCGAAGCCCTGAGGGCCGTGATCGACGAGATTTCTCATAGGGTGACTGGTTTCTTTATCGGGAGATACGACATTCGCTACGAGAACGAGGAAGACTTCAAACGAGCACGTAATTTTCAAATCATCGAGCTCAACGGCGCCACGTCAGAAGCGACCAGCATCTACGATGCTCGGAACTCTCTCTTCTCCGCGTATCGCACGCTGTTTCGACAGTGGAGATTAGTGTTCGCGGTCGGAGCGGAGAGAGTTCCGAGCATCGTAGATGCTGGTCGCTTCTGACG
>DATDFM010000221.1:0-9823 GCA_036522635.1 Candidatus Udaeobacter sp.
GATACAGGACTACGATAAGGCTCTGGCAGATTACTCTGAGCTTATCAAACAGAAGCCAAACGAGATTAAATACCTCAGCTATCGAGCATATATTTACGAGCTAAAAAACGATCTTCAAAACTCACAGACGGACAATGAAGCGATTTTGAAGGCGGACCCTAATAATGAGGATGCAAAAGCGCGTAAACAACGACTTGAACAGAAGATCGCCCAGAGGGTCTCGGTAACACCGCCGCCGCGATCACCCACGGCTGCGCCTACCCACTCACCAGCCAGGAAAAAGAAGCCCTAAAAACGGCTACGTTTTGCAGTGCGGTGCTGGCCGCCGCATTTCACGGCTCCTCGCGGTCAGATCCCGGTCAACGCACTAGCTTCTTCGCTTTCCTCGACCGGTTTCGGCACCGTGAATTTTCGTTTCCGGCGGTTCGCCGGCAAAGGCGCCAGGGTCATCGTGATATTACGACCGGCGATTTTTGGATCGGTTTCCACCTGTGACATGCTGGAAAGATCGTCGCGAACTTTCTCCACCAGATGAGTCCCAAGCTCCTGGTGTGCCATTTCCCGACCACGAAATTGCAGCTGAACGCGCACCTTGTTGCCGCGGTCCAGGAATTCTTCGGCGTGCCGGACTTTCGTCAGATAATCGTGTTCGTCGATGTTAACGCGGAACTTGATTTCCTTTAGTTTCGCGCCGGCGGGCTTTTTATCTTTCGAGTGTTTCGAGATGTCGTATCGGAACTTTCCGAAATCGACAATCTTGCACACGGGCGGATTGGCCGTGGGCGCGACTTCCACCAAATCTAGGCCGAGAGTTTGGGCTCTGCGCAAAGCGTCGTTTAAGCGCAAAACGCCGAGCTGTTCGCCGGTGGACCCCAGAATGACCCGGACTTCGCGAGCGCGAATCCGGCCGTTTACACGAATTTGTGGTTGCAGATTAGATATATCTCCTCAACGACAGAGCGGGAGTGGACCGCGCCGCCGTATTCCATTTATCGCATTCCGGCATCAGCATTCGCAAACGCCAGGCCACTCGTTCTTCGTCGCAGCTGCGATTCACCGCCACGAAGCGCTCGCATTAAGTTTGCAAGCCGAAGAGAAGTTGTAGGCAACAATTTCCCGCTGGCAAGATCAAACTGGTAACGATTAGGTGTCGATCTCCTATGGATCATTTCGCGGGCGGGTCGCCAAAGTGAGCCTTGTGTGCGGCATATGCAGCCGCATCATCTAACATTGAATCCAGGGTGGCTGCCAACGGCTCGAATTTTACCACGCCTGAAAAAATTGCGCGATCGCCGATCTCGGTATCAATGACGAACGCTGGCCGTTGCGTGATCTGTAACGCGCGGAATTCGGCGCTCGATGCTCGAACGCGCTTCTCAACCGCGGGCGATTCCGCGCGTTCAAGCAATTTGTCGGCCTCGATACCACCCGCTTCCGCCCCGATCCCGGCCGCAGTCTTCCAGTCAGCGATCTTCTTGCCTTCTCGCAGCGCAGCGCGAGCAAGCGCAAGTCGGACGCGATCATCCGTGAAACCAAAGTCCTTTGCCGCTTCAGCCACGCAATTAGGAGCAAGCCACTCCGGAAGGCTTGCATCGTACCACTCAGTGCTGAGCATGAAGGGTGAACGCATGATCAGTCCGCTCCGTCGATAGAACCATTGTTCCTGCTCGCGTGAAGTCGGCAAACCACTGGGATCCATCAGCGCGATCTTCCACTGAAACTGAACTCGCCCATCATAACGCCTCTTCAATTCCGCCCAGGTTGGCTCGGACCAGAAACACCAGCTGGAAACCACATCCAAATAATCAGTGACAGTGATGGTCATGGCTGAATGTTAAAAAAGTTACAGAAGTTACAAAGGTTATTACGTCAAAGCGTCAAACCAGCGATGCCTACCTTGTCATGTTGCGCGAAACGAAACATCTCGGATTCTTTGCACCGTTCTTGGAAGACAATCAGAGATTTTTCGCTTCGCTCAGAATGACAATAATGTGTTTTCGTTTTAACGCTTCAACGCTTAACGGATCACGTTCTTTCCGCATCTCACTTTGAATCTCAATCACATCCTTCTTTTCCTTGCAATCGTGTCGCCGGTGCTGGTACTGGCTCGCGGGTGGCGACCCACCTCGCCGTATTACGGCTGGCGCGTCGCGGCGCTCATTGTGCTGGCAGTAACCGCTCTTGCGTGGCTCGCCTGGCCGCATTTCAGCGGCTATTTCGGCGGCGTAGCATGGTTCCTTCTTTTACTTCTACCAGGAATCGGACTGCGGAAAATAACGCAACTCGCGGCGCAAGGTGATTACGACCGGGCTGTACGACTTGCTACCGCTCTCCAGATTTTGCATCCGAGCACTGAGTTGCGCGAGCAAATCAGGCTATTTCGCCATCTGAAATCCGGCGCGCCACATTCACATTCGTTCAGTTCCGTTCGCGTGGACCACGAGGTAGCTCCTCCCACATGGGGCAGTCAGCTTCGAAACGCGCCCGCGGTCTTCGTATTGATTTTGATTAACGCGCTTGTGTTTCTTTATGAAATGCATGTTGGCGACTGGGATAATCCGATGGTCCTGCATAGGATCGGCGCCCTCGAACCGATGATAGTTCTTACACAACATCAATACTGGCGGCTGTTCACTGCGCTCTTTCTACATGGCGGCTTTCTGCATCTGGCCTTTAACGTTTTCGCCCTTTACGTTCTCGGTCCGCCGCTCGAGCGCTCGATCGGCACGATTCGATTCCTCGCATGCTACCTCGGTTCCGGACTGGCCTCCACTGCAGGAGTGGTCGCTCTGACCAAAATGCAAGTTATACAAAATGCTCAAGTAATTGGCGCTTCCGGTTGCATCATGGGCGTGGTCGGCGCGTGGGCCGGATTTTTGCTGCGCCATCATCGCGCGCCGTTCGCGAAAGAACGGCTCGGAAATATCGCCTTCATCGTGGTAATCCAAATCGCGTTCGATTTGTCCACGCCGGAGGTCAGTATGCCCTCGCATATGTGCGGATTGGTTGCCGGATTCATCCTCGGGCTAATTCTCGCGCCAGGATCGGTTTCCAAAGGCGTTGACGCCAGCGCAAATTATTAATTATCGCGCCTGGCCTGACCGGTCACTTGCCGGATGAACATTTCTTGATTAACTGCGGCTCTACTTGCCGGCATATCCGAATGGCACTTAATCGAATCTGTCATGTTCGTAACCGGGGTCACCGCCCCCGGCTACAATAGTCCCGAACACATGCCGACTTTTCAAACCTACAACGTTACTCCGATCCTGCCGGCGGCGCTTGAGCCGTTACGGGAACTGAGTTTCAATCTCTGGTGGACGTGGGAACCGGCGGCCCGCCGATTGTTCCGGGAGCTCGATGCGGAGCTTTGGAACCAGACCAACCACAACCCGGTGCGGATGCTGCAGCTTTCGCGGCAATCCCGTCTTGAAGAGCTTGCACAGGACAAGAATTTTTTGCGGGAGCTCAAACAGGTTTTTCAGGATTTCGAAAAATATCTCGGACGGCACGAAACCTACGGAAAGACCGGGCCCGGTGCCGCGATCAAGAATCCGATCGCCTACTTTTCTGCCGAGTTCGGTTTTCATGAATCAATTCCGAATTACTCTGGCGGCCTCGGCATTCTAGCTGGCGATCATTGCAAATCAGCCAGCGACCTTGACCTGAACTTTGTGGCGATCGGCCTCCTCTACCGCCATGGATATTTCCGGCAACAGATCGACAAGGACGGCATTCAGGCAGCGATTAATCTCAACCAAAATTTTTACCATCTGCCAATCCGCGAAGTTCGTCGTGGCGAAATGAAGCTTCTCATTTCAGTACCGATTCTGGAGCGAGAGGTTTTCGCCAGGGTATGGGAATTGCGCGTCGGACGCGTGAACGTGTACCTGCTCGACACAGATATCCCTGAGAACAGCCCGGAGGACCGACGGATTACCGCCGAACTGTACGGCGGCGATCTGGAGATGCGTATGCGCCAGGAAATCGTGCTCGGTATCGGAGGCGTGAAAGTGCTCACCGCGCTCGGAATTCAGCCGGACGTGTTTCACATGAACGAAGGACACTCGGCCTTCCTCGCCCTCGAGCGAATCCGTCTGAACGTCGTCGAGAAGAAACTCGATTTTTACTCAGCCCTCCAAATCGTAGCGGCGGCCAACGTTTTCACGACACACACTCCAGTTCCTGCGGGTAACGACTCGTTCTCCCGAGAGATGATGCAAAAATATTTCGGCAAATTTGCAAAGGAGCTGAACGTTTCATTCGAGGAGCTGTTCTCATTTGGCCACACGCGTCTCAACCCCGAGGAGCCGTTCAGTATGACCATCCTGGCGTTGCGGCTGAGCCGCCACGCAAATGGAGTCAGCAAATTGCATGGTGAAGTGAGCCGATCCCTCTGGAAGGATGTTTGGTCGGGCGTGCCGATGCACGAGGTGCCGATCACCAGTATTACGAATGGCGTGCACACCAAGACTTGGATGGCGCCTGAGTTTGCGGCACTTTATCGCAAGCATCTTGGCAATTGGGAAGAGCACCTCACTGAACCTGATTTTTGGCGCGGCGTCATCGATATTCCGGGCGCGCAACTGTGGGAGACCCATCAACAACTCAAGCGCCGTCTGATCGATTTTGTTCGCGATCGCGAACGCCAGCGCCGGGAACGAATCGGTGAATCGCCGGAGTCAATTCGCAGAGTCAATCGCATTCTTGATCCTGAGATTTTAACGGTCGGTTTTGCGCGGCGGTTCGCTACTTATAAGCGCGGCGCACTTTTGTTCAGCGATAAGGAACGACTGAAACGCTTGGTCAACGATCCGACCCGCCCGGTGCAATTCATTTTTGCTGGGAAAGCGCATCCGCGTGATGAGGCAGGCAAAGCGCTGATCCAGGAGGTTTACAAATTCAGCCGTGAACCAGGTTTGGAAACCCGCGTTATTTTCGTAGAGGACTACGACAGCTATATTGCGCGCCGCCTCGTACAGGGTGTCGACCTTTGGTTGAACCATCCGCTGCGTCCGTTGGAAGCAAGTGGCACCAGCGGAATGAAATCGGCGCCGAACGGAGGCATAAACCTCAGTGTGCTCGATGGCTGGTGGCGTGAAGGCTTCAATGGAAGCAATGGCTGGGGCATCGGCGCCGAGATCGATGATGGCACGACGGAATTCCAAAACGAAGTGGACGCGAGCAGCCTGTATCAATTGCTCGAGAACCAGATCGTTCCGCTTTATTACGCCAAACCAGACGGCAAACTTCCCCTCGCCTGGCTGCAATTGATGCTCGAATCCATTCGGAGCGTCACCCCTGTGTTTAACACACAACGAATGGTGAAGGAATACACGGAGCAACTTTACATTCCGGCAGCACAGGCATTTGAGAACTTCTCGCAAGACGGCTGCGGCGCCGCGAAGCATTTAAGCCAGTGGAAAGCCAAGATGCGCAAGGATTGGCCGCAGGTGCAAGTATCTGATGTGCACGTAACCAACAAGGATCAGCAAAGCATCTCAGTCGGCGAATCCTTGCAGGTCAGCGCCCGCGTGTGTCTCGGGCCCGTCGATCCGCGACATGTACGCGTCGAAGCCTATCACGGCGAGGTGGACAACGGTGACCTCCGTAATCCCACCGCGACGATTTTGAATCAAAGCAGCCAAGCTGACGGCAACGGAAATTACATTTACCAGGGCAGTGTTCCTGCAACCGAAAGCGGCACCTACGGCTTTAGCGTTCGCGTCGTCCCAACACATCCTTGCTTGATGCAGGCCCACGAACTGCGTCTCATCACCTGGTCATGATTTTGTAACAACGTGCCTGTGGCATGTTAGCGGTATCCGCACAGCAAAATGAGTGAATCCATTGACGACCGAATTGAGCGACTGCAAGCCGGCGGCATTATCGACATGCATTTCGATCTGCCGATGGATCTATACGAAAAGCGCCAGCGCAAAGATGTTCTCGAAACGGAATTCTTACCGGAATTCGAGGCTGGCAATGTTTGCGTCGTCGGGGCTGCAATTTACATCGAAGACCGTTATCTTCCGGAAGCTGGCCTGCGCGTCGCACTCGATCAAATCGGACGACTGTATGCCGAAACTGCCGCGTCGGAACGTTTCACCATTTGCAAGAGTTATAGCGAAATTCAGGCGGCACGCGAAAAAGGCAAAATCGCGTTCCTCATGACGATGGAAGGAGTCGAGCCGTTGGGCACCGATTTAAACCAACTGCGCGTTTTTTACGAGCTTGGTGTCCGCTCAGTGGGGCTAACACACGCTCGGACCAACGCCGCCGGGCACGGCGGAATCTTTGCGGCAAGCGGTTCACCTAGTGAGGGCTTAACCGCGTTTGGCCGGGAGGTCGTGCAAGAGTGCGAAGCGCTCGGTGTGATGATTGATCTTGCGCACATCAATCCGGCAGGGTTCGAGGACGTTTTGTCGATTACCACAAAACCGCTCATTGTGTCGCACACGAACGTCCGCCGGTACTATGACATCGAACGCAACGTTAGTGACGAACAGATCAAGATGATCGGTGAACGTCGCGGAGTCATCGGTATTAACTCCATTCTTGTGAGTGCGCGAGAAGAAGAAAGCACGCTCAACCATTACGTCGACCACATCGAGCACATCGCGAATTTGATCGGGATCGATAGCGTTGGGATCGGCTTCGATTTCTTCGAGTTCATCTACCGTCGGTGGCCGGAGTCCAGGCAGAAGGACCTGGCCGCGAAAATGACAAAACCACACTTCATTCCTGAGCTGAGAAATCATTCTCACTCGCAAAACGTCACTCGAAAAATGATCGAGCGGGGTTTCAACGATCAGCAGATCGAAAAAATCCTGCGCGGGAATTGGCTGCGGATTTTCAGAGAGTGTCTGTAACCGCCACGTGCGGCTTAGAGTAGGTGCAATTCCCTAAGGAATTTGCTTGTCATCTAAACAGTTCATGATCACCCTCAAATTTTGTGAGGGTTCTCTCCACTGCGCTCTCATCACGACAGCCGTGCGTAGTTATCGCGGACGACAGCGCGGTCGCCAGAGAAGGACTTGTTGCGATCATCCGGCAGGATCTGGGCTATACAGTTTGCGGACTCGCAATCGATGAAAGGACCACGGGCGAGCTGGCCGAAAAACATCAGCCAGATCTCCTTGTGATTGAACCATTCCTCGGCCATCACGACGGAATTTTTCTTCTCAAGCAACTCGCTGCGCGTTTTCCGCGGATTCGGATTCTCGCTATCTCAAGACAGCGGGAAGAGATTTACGCGGAACGTGCGCTTCGCGCTGGCGCCTCGGGGTACTGGATGAAAACCAGTACGCGAGAAGAGTTAATCCGTGCCCTTGATACAGTCCTCGCAGGCGAACTTTATGTTAGTTCCAGGATCGCATCGCGCGTTGTTCACGAGGTCGTCAACCGTCGGGCAACGTACCCTAAGGTACCTAACCTGACCGACCGTGAACTGCATGTCTTCAGGCTAAACGGCGCCGGTCTTGGAACAAGCCGGATCGCGCAAGAACTTGGGATTAGTCCTAAAACCGTTGAAACTTATCACGAGCATATCAAGCTCAAGTTAGGCTACCGCGACGCGGACGCGCTTCGCCGTGGCGCGCGAGAGTGGTTCGAGCTTAATCACCGTTAGTACCTCTCGGTCCTGACAACTCCAATCGGGGAGAAGAGGCTTAAAATATCAGGGATATCCCCTATAGACGACCAAACGGGCAACTCGTTAGTCTGGCGGCTAAGGAAACGAGGATCGAACAATGAAAAGACTAACAAAGACGGGCTTAACTATAGGAATCGTAGGCGTGATGCTTTTATTAAAAGGAAGTTCTCCCTTTGTGACAACCGCGATCGCCCAGACTCAGAACAAGGCACAGCAGCAGGAAAAAGAGTCAACCCGAGATGCACCGCCGGATCTCACATCCTACGTTCGGCCAACCGTTCCTCAAGAAGCGGGCCCACGCGCCATAAAGCCATTCTTGCCGATTCCGGGCGGTTTTATTGTTGACGCGGTCGTGAGTAATACTGATCCCAATCTAACGAACACCGATACCTTTAACGATGGCGAAACGTCGATAGCAGTGAATCCCGAGAGCCCCGGCGAGATCGTTATGACCGCCTTTTCCGGAAGCTGGGGGACAAATGCGCCCCTGTGGCATTCCACCGACGGCGGGAATATTTGGACCAAGCAGTTTACAGTCCCTGCCCCGCCCGGGATAGCCGCAGGTGGCTGTCCCTGTGATCAGGCCGTCGATTATGGACGGAACGATCAAATGTCTGGCACCTTCCTTATCAGTGGGAATGGCGGCTTTGACGTCTTTAGCGGAACGAGCACGAACCCGGCAAGTTCCCCAGCCTGGAACTGGCTCGTCATTGCTGGTGTCACGCAAATGACCAATAACCTTGTCCCGTCGAGCTTCGGAAACAGCGATCAACCCTGGCTCCTGGTAAACCGGGACCCAACGACTGCAACGCAGGACAACGTGCACGCCGCCTACGACGACTTTAGTGGTGGGCCCGATATGCGGGTTGCGGTTTCCTACGGCGTCGACCCGCCCAACTTCACTGTAGATAACCAATCGGGAACATCCACAGGCGGCGTCAACCCTGGTCACCGCCTTGCTGTCGATCCACGCAACGGCTTCGTCTATAGTCTCTTTCAGAGGTGCGTAGGCAACTGCGGAGGCGACCCGAAGAACATCGACTTCATGCTTAACCGATCCACTGACGGTGGCGCCACATGGACGCTGAACGGTATGGCGGGTGGTATCATCGTGGCTAATGCCGATAGTACACAGCCAACTCCCAAGTTCGGCAGCGTCAACGCTCTCCTTGGCGGTGTCGACCACGCGACTGTTGATCCAAACAACGGGGACGTCTACTACGTTTACGGCAATCGTGATACCGGCACCGGCAACGATCGCCTCGCCATCCGCCGAATCCAGGATAACGGAGGCGGCGGCGTCACTGTAGGACCGGAAAACTTCGTGACAGGCCAAGTAGAAGCCGCCATCCCGTCTGTGGCTGTACTCAGCAATGGAACAGTGGGCGTTTTCTATTATACCTTCGACGGTTTGTCGGGTGGAATTCCAAGCTTCTCGGCACACCTGGCGCAGAGCAGCGATCAGGGCGTTACTTTCACCGATCAGGTGTTGTTAACTTTTCTGTCTTCTGCCACGGATAACGGCAACAACAGGCAACGGGTGCTTGGGGACTACATGCAGATGAAAGCGGTAAGCAACTGCTTCTTCGGGTCCTTCACTGGAAACGGCGTGCCATTCGGCCGGCCTTTCGCCAATCACGACCCAATCTTCTTCAACGTCTGTGTCGCGCCAACCGCCGATCTGTCAATCACCAAGACCGCTTCGCCGGATCCTGTGACGACGGGGGATGACTTGACCTACACGGTTACTGTAACCAACAATGGACCGGATCCAGCAACATCGGTTGTTGTGACCGATGATCTTCCAGCTGAAACAACCTTCGTCTCGTGCTCTTCGACAGGAGAAGGAGTCTGTGGTGGCTCAGGAAATAATCGGACCGTGTCGTTCCCACTACTTCCCTCAGGTCAATCTGAGACCATAACCTTTGTAGCTAATGTGAACTGTTCAGTCGCCGACGGCACAGTGATAAGTAACACGGCGACAGTGAGCTCTTCTACACCTGATCCCAACTCAAACAACGACTCTAGCACGGCGACTACGACGGCTTCTAACCCTCCTCCTACGATCACCAACGCGACAGCGGATCCCTCGGTTCTCTGGCCGCCAAACCACAGAATGGTGAACGTGACTGTCAGCTACGACGTTACGGATAATTGTGCGTTACCGCT
>DATDFM010000222.1:0-3054 GCA_036522635.1 Candidatus Udaeobacter sp.
AGCGCGAAGCGACCACCTTGCCGAAAATCGTCTACGAAGTTGAGGTCATCGAGCAAAACCCTGGTACCGGGCGCGCCAATTACACCGTTACCGCCGGCCGTGATCAGAGGCGGAACGTGATCGTTTTTGATCCACCAAAGAAGATGTTCGGCCGAACCCCATAACCCGAGGGTCCTAACCTGGGCGTTATCGTTGTCTAAAACGACAGTCTTGTTAATTACCTTTGGCGGCGTGAGAACTTTGTCGCTGGAACTTGGACCTCCGGCATTTGAATCATCGGGCTGTTCTGCAAAGACTGGGCGATTGGAGCCGGTTAGGAGAAGTCCTAGCGCTAAGAGTAACCGTATCTTGCCAGCCGATCTCACGTTCTGTTACTTCAAATACTTATCGAACCATGCGACCGTCTGTTCCAAGCGATCGACTTGATGCACGGGGTCGATGAACATGTGGCCTTCGCCAGGATAGATGATCAGTTTAGTTGGCACGCCGAGCGTTTTTAAAGCGCGCCAGAATTCGTAGGACTGCGATGAAGGACATTCTGCATCGTGCTCGCCGACGATCACCAAGGTGGGCGTCCTGACGTTCTTAATGAAACGAATGGGCGAACTTTTCTCGTAAACCTCCGGATCATCGTAAACTGACGCGCCGAAGAACGGAATCATCCATTGGCCGATTAAATTCTGGCCATAATAGCTTTGCCAATTTGTGATGCCGGCACCCGCGACAGCGGCGCGGAATCGATCTGTTTGTGTGACCGTCCACATGGTCATGAATCCACCATAGCTCCAGCCGGTGACGCCGAGACGATTGGGGTCGATTGAATATTTTTTTATCGCTGCATCGATTCCGGCCAGATCATCGCGCAAGTCGCCCCCTCCAAAATCCTTCATGTTCGCACGGGTGAAGTCCTCGCCCTGACCGTAGCTGCCGCGTGGATTCGGAAGCAGCACGTAATAACCGCGCATGGAAAGTACAGCAACGATGGCCCGCGCCATTCCAAATGATGCCGGCCACTCTGATGTCGTTAGGCTAGATGGTCCGCCATGGATAAGCATAACCATCGGATATTTTTTGTCTGACTCGACTTTCGCGGGGGGCACCAGCCAGCCCTGAATGTTAGCTCCCTCATTCGTCCACTCGACGCTTTCTGCCTTGCCCCAGGTCGCCTGCAAGCCTGCGTTGTTGTTCGTCAGTTGACGCCATTCACCGACTGGACCGGCAAAAATTTCCGGTGGCGCGTTATAGGTACTGCGCACTGCGGCCGAAACATTGCCATCCTTCGACAAGGCGAAGTTAGGAAAATTCCCAAACGCATGAATGCCCTCGCCTCCTTTCCAAACTGTTTGTGCCGAATTACTGGTCAGGTTTAATTCCGATATGGCGCTGCCGCCGCCGACGTACTCGACGAGCAGAATCCGATCGGGTGTCTGCCAGAAAAATGAATTTACCGAAGCTTTTCGGCTCGGTGTGCGATTTGTAGCATGGCTGCCGTCGGCACTCATGGTAAAAAGATCACCACCGTGAAATCCTTCGTCACTCATTAACCCTTCAATGAACGCGATTGATTTACCATCCGGCGACCAGCGCGGAACGGCGACTTGAAACCAGGGTTTGTAGATTGATGTAGAGTTACCCTTTGCGGTGTCGATTGCATAGATCTGTGCGATCCACCAATTATTATCTCCCGGACCAGGCGCGGCCGTGGCAACGAACGTTTTGTCGTCAGGCGACCAATCGTATTCGTAAATGTGAAGGTCTGGCGGCGACACCTGACGCACCTGGCCATTCGCGACATCGAGAACAGCAATGCGCTGATTGTGAATGGCAGTATCGATCACTCCGGTTGTCATGGGCGCGGCCATCAACGGACCGCCGCCGCCGGCACCTTCGATGTACAAAAAGGCGATCTGTCTGCCGTCGTGCGACCAACGCGGTCGCGCTGCGTATCCACTTAGATTAGTGAGCTTTTTTGCACCGGAACCATTGGCGTTCACGGTCCAGAGTTGCCGCTGTTCGTTTTGCTTGGGGCTTGAGAAAAACGCCAGCGTCCTGGAATCCGGAGCCCACACCGGATCAAAATCAGCCCGCTCACCAGTTATCGAAATATTAACGAGTTCTGCCGGCGTGTTTCCGGATATTTGGCGGATGTAGGTCTGTTTCGATGTCGACGCAGCAGTCGATTGCACCCATGCGAGACGGCTACCGTCGGGAGAAAGAGCGAGGTCGCCGAATAGAACAGTTTTTCCGAGCTGTTCCGTCAACTGCTGCATATTTTGAGCGGCTAATGTCATTGGCAGGAGAAGGGCCACCAGAAAATGCTTCATCTTGTGATCCTGACAAACCCACGATCCAGCCACAAGAAAACAGAGTGCGCACTCTAGAGTGCGCTGCGCTCAGTGCAACCGAGCCGGGATCGATGTGACGTGGGGTAGAGCGATCACTCCGTGAGCCGCGAGAGGGATTACGGTGCACAGCGGACTGCACGCCGTAATTTCTCGAGCCACAGCACGTAAACGGCTGGCAGGAAGCGGTGAATCAAGTACGATCTGGAAATGGCCCGCGTCCAGATTCGTGTGGCGAAATCAACCGATTGTGCTGCTCTGGCTGAATTGCGTTATCAATTTCGCGCCGAAGCCGGATCGGCAATGGAAAACAAATCGCGATTTGTTCGCAGATGTGGATCCTGGATGAAGCAACGATTTTGTTCAGGCTCGAGCGGGTGGCGTTGCTGGGTTCTCGACAACGGCAAACGGTTGTTTGGGCACGTTTGCGTGCAGTTGTTTGAAAAACTTCCGAATCCAGTTAAGGACGAGCCCGAGCTTCATGCTTACGTAACGAACTTTTATGTTATCCCCGAAATGCGGAACCAGGGATTTGGAAAAAGGTTGTTGAACAAAGCAATGTCATGGTGTCGCGCTCAGCAGGTCGATTCGATTATTCTCTGGGCGACTCCTGAAAGTAGATCGCTTTATCGCCGATGTGGTTTGACTGAATCTGCGGATATTTTGGAATTGCGACGTGCTACGCATTTGCCGCGTTCATCCACGTAAACAA